>JBBIHZ010000112.1:0-6646 GCA_037446735.1 Deltaproteobacteria bacterium | reverse complement strand
CGGTCGACAATCAGATCAATATCATGGCGTTTATTCTTGCTCAGCGTGATTTCTTCGGCCAAGTCGCGCACCTCGCCGTTAATGCGCGCGCGGGCGAAGCCGTCTTTTTGCAGCTTTTTAAGCTCTTTTTGGAATTCGCCTTTCTTGCCGCGCGCGATCGGCGCCATGACGCTGAAACGCGTTGACACCGGCATCGTCAGGACGCTCTCCAGAATGCTGTCGATAGTTTGTGATTTTATTTCCCGGCCGCAATTGCAGCAGTGACACACGCCGACGCCGGCGTAAAGCAGTCGTAGATAGTCATAAATTTCCGTTGCCGTGCCCACGGTGGAGCGAGGGTTATGGCTCGAGGCGCGCTGCTCGATGGCGATGGCCGGAGAAAGTCCCTCAATTGACTCAACTTCCGGCTTGTCCATCTGGCCGATAAACTGACGCGCGTATGTGGAAAGAGATTCCACGTAGCGGCGCTGGCCTTCAGCGTAAATCGTGTCAAAAGCCAGAGAAGATTTTCCCGACCCGCTTACGCCGGTAATTACAACCAGTTTGTCGCGGGGAATATCAAGGCTGATGTTTTTTAAATTATGCTGGGAAGCGCCTTTGATTCTTATCGCGTTCATTTTTTGGTTCGAAACAAAATTACAGCCTTACATCAATATGCGATTTTTTCCGGACGGCGGTGATCCATTCCTCATATTTCTTATCCAGTTTCTCTTCTTCGAGTTTCGCTTTTATTTCCTGCCTTACCACCTCCAGCGGCTTCACGCTGGCGCCGCGCTTATCCAGGACGACAACAAGGTAAACTCCCTCACTGGTTTCCACCGCTTCGCTGAGTTTGCCCAAAGGAAGGCTGAAGATAACTTTTTCCAGCTCCGGAATGATGACACCGCGCTCGACAAATCCGATATCACCGCCTTGGGCCGCCGCCGCTCCCTGGGAATACTTCGCGGCAATCTGTTCAAAGGGCTCACCCGACAGGATGCGCCGCCGCAGATTATTGGCATCGCTTTTTACTTTCCCGCGTGCTTCCTTGCCGGCGCGGGACGGATATTTTAACAATATCACTTTAACATGCGCCGCTTCCTTGCCTTCATACTCTTCACGGTGCTTGTTGTAATATTCACCTATTTCTTCCTCGCTCACAATTATTCTCGATTGCACCTCGCGGCGCAAAAGACGCATGCGGGTCATTTGGCTTTTTATATCCTTTTTAACACCTTCCAGTGTCCGGCCTTCCTTGGCGATACTTCTGACAAAATCATCCATGTTGGTGTTTCTCTTCTGCAGCATATCCTGCAGAACCGCTGAAACCTCCTCATCCTTAATGACAATTGGTGAGTGTGATTTTTTTGCCTCCTGTTGAATCAGGATATTATCAACGTATTGCCGGACAAACATCCGACGGGCCTGCTCGATGACCGCTTCTTTATCCTGACCTTTATAATTATCTTGGATATTTTTGGCATACGGCGCGAAAGCGGCGTTGAATTCGGACAGTGTGACTATTTCTTCATTTACGACAATGACGATTCTATCAACAACCTCCGCGACGGAAATCCCCGCGAAAAGAACAGAACCCAGCGCGCCCAGAATAATTTTTTTGCTGAATTTCACAAAATCCTCCCTTTGGGTCATTTTTGTCTGTTTACTTTTTTTCTCAGTACGGTATTTTCTTTTTTAACCGCCGCGGCAAGCTTCAACGAGTTGAGCCAGCTTACATAAGCCGCTTCTTCTTTTTGCGCGCGGATTTCGGCAATAACCTCGTCCTTCACCTCAGCGAAGCTTTTTGTTCGCGCCTGCTGGATGTCCGATACCTTAAGAATATGAAAACCATAAGGGCTCTGTACCACGGGGCTGATTTTGTTGACCGGCAGGCGGAAAATGGTACTGTCCAGCGGCTCCGGCATTTCATCTCTAGTAATGTATCCCAAATCGCCGCCCTGGCTCGCTTCGGGACTGATGGAATATCGGGTCGCGAGTTTCGCGAAATCTTCCCCGGCGTTGAGCCTTCCTAATATCTCCCGCGCGGTCTCCTGATCGCGAACAACGATCTGCGCCACTTTAACCCGCGCCGGCACGCGATATTTATCGCGCTTATCGTTATAATAATCTTCCGCTTCGTCATCCGATACCCTGATTTTGGCATTCACGTCGATGGCAACCAGCTTTTGTATCAGCAATTCTTTTTTCAGCGCCTCTTGCCATTGCTCATAGCGGATGTTTTGCTGGGCGAGCCGGCTGGCAAAATCCTCTCCGTAATCTTTCTTTATTTCGTTTATTCTCTCCTGCACTTCACTGGCGCCCACGGAGATATCCAGCTCCTTCGCGCGCAGCTCCATAATCTTCTCCGTAATCATGCCGTCAAGCACTTCTTCTTCGAGGCGGCTCATGTAGCCATGATCACCCGCGGTTATGCCCCCGGGCAGCATGGTCATTTTCTGGTTCAGTCTCAATTGATATTCATCAAGATATATCTTGGCGCCGTTGACCGTGGCCACGTAAGGCCGGGAAAGAAAATCCATTTTCTCGCAGGAGCAAACAAATAAGACCAACAACAGAAAAAAGATATATTTTTTACCGCTCATCATGATATCAGCGTGCTTTTTCATACAAAGGATTTTACCGTCTCATTTTTAATAATTCGTGCTGTATATATCGCTTATCGTCATGAGGCAAGCATCTTTAACAGGAGAAGTGCCTGATTTAATATCTGCTTCGCGGATGGCGCGGCAAACGGGAAAAAAAGCTTGCCCTGCGATGTAAATCGTAACCGCTTGATTTCTTTATGTAATACCGCAATAATTTTTTGCGGCGCAAGTGGTGATGTTTCCCCGAAATGGATATACATTTCCCTGCCGTCATAGCCCATTTTTTTGCCTTGCAGCAATTTCAAGCGGTTCCTTATTTTAATCACCTGCAAGAGGTTTTCCGCCGTCTCCGGTAAAAGGCCGTAGCAGTCAACAAGCTCGCCGTTAATCCGTTCAATTTCTTCGTCGCTTGCCGCCAGCGATATCCTTTTGTATAAAACCAGCCGCTGATAAACATCCTGGACATATTCTTCGGGAATAAACGCGGAAACGCCCAGTTGTATTTCAGGCACGACATCATCTTGGGCTACTTTCTCTCCCTTCATTTCCCGTATCGTTTTCTCCATCAGTTCCGTGTACAATTCATAACCCACCGCGCGGATATGGCCGGACTGGGAAACTCCCAACAGATTGCCGCCGCCGCGTATTTCCAAATCATTGCGCGCGATGCGGAAACCTGATCCCGGTTGCGAAAATTCTTTCAGCGCTTGCAGCCGCTTCATTGTTTCCGCGCTCAGCATGGCGCCCGGCGGCAACAAGAGATAGGCAAAAGATTCTTTGTCGGAACGTCCGACACGGCCCCGCAACTGGTAGAGCTGGGCAAGCCCCAGACAATCGGCGCGGTTAATGATGATCGTGTTGGCCGTGGGTATGTCCAAACCGGAAGCGACAATCGTGGTGCTCACCAGGATATCGGCTTCACGGCGCAAGAATGAAGTCATCGATCTTTCAATTTCTGACGCCTTCATCTGTCCATGCACCACGCCTACTTTCGCCCGCGGCACAAGTCCCTGCACCATACGAGCGATTGAGTATATGGACCGAACGCGGTCATGCACGAAAAATATCTGCCCGGCGCGCGCCATTTCCTTTTCTACCGCCTCCCTGATTACTTGTTCGCTGAATTCCATTACGTATGTCTTAATCGGCAAACGTTCTTCCGGCGGCGTGGAGATGATGGATAGATCCCTGATGCCAACCAAAGACAGATGCAGCGTGCGCGGTATGGGCGTGGCCGACAGCGTCAGCACGTCAACAAGGGGACGTAATTTTTTCAATTTTTCCTTGTGTGCCACGCCGAAGCGCTGCTCTTCGTCGACTATCAGCAGCCCTAATTCTTTAAATACAACATCGTTTTGCAGGAGGCGGTGGGTGCCGATAAGGACATCGATTTTCCGGCTTTTTAAATCTTCCAGGATTTTTTTCTGCGCCACGCCGCTCTTAAAACGGTTGATAACTTCGACGCGCACCGGAAAATCTCCGACTCTTTCGGAAAATGTCCGGTAATGTTGCTCGGCCAGAATAGTTGTGGGGGTGAGAACAGCCACCTGCTTTCCGTCCATTACCGCGCGAAACGCCGCGCGCACGGCCACTTCGGTTTTGCCGAAACCCGCGTCGCCGCAAATCAGCCGGTCCATCGGTTTTGCATCGTCCATGTCTGTGTGCACGTCTTGGATCGCCCTGGACTGATCGGGCGTTTCTTCAAACGCAAACGTCGCACAAAATTCATCATATAGTTCATCCGGCGGCGCGAAAGATTTTCTTTCCATAATTTCGCGCGCGGCGTAAACGGAAACCAGCTCTTCCGCGATTTCGCGCACTGACTTTTTAACTTTTTCCTTAACCGCCCCCCAGGAAGCTCCTCCCATGCGGTCCACTTTGGGAGTATAGCCTTCCGGACCGAGATAGCGCTGAATTCTTTCCAGCGCGTTTACGGGAATGTAAAGTTTATCCGCGTCAAGATATTCAATCACCAGATAATCATTTTCTATTTTTCCGACGGTTATTTTCTTCAGTCCGCGATAAACACCGATGCCGAAATCCTTGTGCACGACATAATCGCCCTCTTTTAAATCTCCGAAGGAATTCAGAAAATAAGCTTCCCGCGACGCCGGACGCCGATGACGCGTTTTTTTCCTGGCAAATATTTCCTCTTCGTTGAGAAAAACCAGCCTCATCGCCGGAAAAATAAATCCCGCGGAAATTTTTCCCTCGCATAATACAAGGGCGGAATCCGGCGCTCCCTGGTCAATATAATCGGTAATTAAGCTCGGGGGAGGAAGAACCAGCAAGGGTAAATCCTGCAATGAAAGCAGATGGCTCATCCTGGCCACATCTTCCGGCGCGGGACAAACCAAAAAAACCAGCATGCTCTCGCTAAGCCATGCCTTGATCTTTTTCGTCATATGCCTTAAAAGCGCGTCTTCCCTGACTTCTCCCGGCAGCGGATCCAGAGAGGGACTCTCACGATGAGTTTCAAAAACAACCGCTTCCTCTTTTTCCGCGTCCTCCGGCAGATCAAAACCAGTAAAATAAATCTGCTGAAAGCGGGCCAAAGCCGCGGTAATTTGCTCGGCGCTGAAATATGAGCTTTGCCAAGCCGGATAGAATTTAGCGTCCGCCTGCTGCCGCGAAAGCGCCTGCTGAACCTTCTCCTGAGCCGCTTGCAGTGCCGGCAAAACGGCGAAAGGCTCATCGAAAATTAACAAAGTTCCTTTCGGCAGATAATCAACCATGCCTGAAAGTCCGGCTGCGGAAAAATTATCCGCTGCATTCCTTACTTCATGAAAAAATGGCAGAAACAGCGGATTGATCATGTCTGCCGATGAACTTTTTATCATTTCCGCGAGACGGTTGCAGATATCGCGCGGCATGGCCAGTTCATCGGCACGCGCCTTGATATTCCGCGCCGCCTGGTCCGTTTTCTCTTTGCTGACGATAACCTGGCTGGCCGGCGACAAAATGAAGGAACTTATCTCCCGCAAAGAGCGCTGTGAAGAGATGTCAAACACACGCAGCGACTCTATTTCATCGGCGCACATCTCCAAGCGCACCGGCTTTTTTTCCCGAGGCGGAAATACATCGATGATATTACCGCGTATGCTGAACTCGCCCGCCTCCTCCACCAGACTTACCCTCTTGTAGCCCGTGGCAGACAAAAAAAATGCCAACTCTTCCGTATCCAGAACATTGCTCCGTGATAAGACGCGGGTGTTTGCCGCGAACACATCCACGGGTATAATTTTCTCCAGCAAGGAATCCACACAGGTGACCATCATGGTTTTCTGTTCGGTCTGCAGACGGGCCAATAAAGTCAGGCGCGCCAATTCCTCTTCTCTGGCAAACGAAAAAACATCGACGGCAAGATAAGCTGAAGGCGGATAATAGATAACATTATCTTCTCCCAGAAAAAGTGACGCGTCGCGGGCAAAGTCTCTGGCCTGATCATCCTGCGCGCAGATAACCAACAGGCTGTTCTCTATCCGCCGAAAAAGCAGCGCTGCTAAAAACGCGCGGGCGGACGCTTCAAGGCCGCGCACCTTTATCCTGGCTTTGCCCTTGCCGATCGCCTGCAGGAGCTCGTTTAGCGGCGTTTTTTCTGATTTGTGCTTGCTGACAATTTCTCTCATGGCAGGCAATGTTTTCCCAATCCTGTTTTCTGGCAGTCTCCTAGCCCAAATGATGGTTTTCTTCAAGGTAAGTTAATTTAATCATTTCTTACATGTTGACAACTTATATATGTCTGATAAGCTGTACACCCAGACTAACCCGGAGATAATTTTAATGATTCGCGTAAAGATGGCCCTGAAAATAATTCTGGACAGCGCCCGGCTTATGGGCAAGGAGCAAATTTATCTTCTCGCGGCGCAAAATCGCGTTATTTCCGAGAATATTTTTGCCGGTCGCAATATTCCTCCCGCCGATAACTCCGCGATGGACGGCTATGCCCTGCGCTCATCTGATACCAAAGGCGCGGCCAGAAAAAATCCTATTCGGCTGAAGATTGTTGATGACATCCCGGCCGGAAAAATCTCCCGAAGAAAAATCGGCAAGGGGCAGGC
>JBBIHZ010000111.1:0-6673 GCA_037446735.1 Deltaproteobacteria bacterium | reverse complement strand
AGAGGTAATAATATTCTCCTTGGAGAAACCCAATTCAAAGAATACCGGCAACGTAAAGCGGATCATTACCGGAGGGCCGCAGATCACCGCTACCGCATTCTCCTTGCTGGGAGCAACTTCCTTACACACGGCGGGCACAAAACCTTCTCTGCCCTTCCAGTTGGCGTCGCCCTTGTCCACGGTAACGTTGAGGTTCAAATCAGTTCTCTTTCCCCATTCGGCCAGTTCATCTTTATAAAGCAAAAGCCCCGGGGTTCTGGCGCCGTAGATGACAGTGATATTGCCGAAACGCTTCCGGTTGTCTTCATGCAGCATGTAATTTATCAGCGAGCGCAAAGTGGTGAACGCAAAACCGCCGCCAACCACGACAATATTTTTCCCCGCGAGATATTCCAGCGGCCAGGAATTGCCCAGGGGACCGCGAATACCCATCAGCGTTCCTTCTTCCATTTCATGCAGGGCCGTGGTCACCACACCGGCTTTCTGCACGGTAAACTCAACATACCCTTTTTGCGTGGGCGATGAAGCAATGCCAATCGGGCATTCGCCTTTTCCGAAGATAGAAAGCTCACCAAACTGGCCGGGAATGTAGGCGTATTTTTTCTCATCGTCCGGGTTAACAAATTTAAAACGAAATGTCTTGATATCTTTTGTATCAACTTCGGTAATAATTTTATCCACCACAACTGGATATGGAATATACTGGTTTTGCATTACTTACTCCCTGCTTCTAATTTGGAAATATCGTTGACAATTTTCCGGATATCAATATTCACCGGGCAGTACATCACGCACCGGCCGCAGCCCACGCAGGATATCGCGTTGAACATGTCCACATAATATTTGAATTTATGCATCGTGCGCTGACGCCATCTTTCTTTTTGCGAGGAGCGAGGATTGTGACCGGATGTCTCCTTGGTAAAAAGAGGGAACATGCATGAATCCCAGGAGCGGATGCGTACGCCGTCCGAACCTTTGACTTCGTCGCTGATGTCAAAGCAATGGCATGTCGGGCACAAATAAGTGCAGGTGCCGCAAGCCAGGCATTTGCCGTGAATCGTGTTCCAGAAAGGATGGTCAAAATTTACATCCAGGATCGGCTTTACTTCATGCGCGGGTATTTTTGATTTAATAGACTCTATGGCTTTGGCGGCTATTTCATTTTTCTTCGTTTCGGCGGCGGCATCGGCCTTTATTTCACCGAAATATTTGGCCATCGCCTCGCCCTTGGCCGTAATGAATTCCACCAGATAATCACCGTCGATGTCGGTAAGCAGAACGTCCGCCCCTTCGGAGGAAACCGGTTGGCCATCCACGGATGTGCAAAAGCAACTCGTGTACGGTGGTGTCGCGCAAGCAAGCGAAATAACTGTTGTGTTTTTCCTTTTCGCTATATAGTAGCTGTCTTTGTATTTTTCCTGATCAAAAAGTTTGTCCAGCAGAACAAAGCTGTGCGCGTCGCAGGGACGCACTCCGAATAGAACAGACTGCTGCGCATCATTCACTTCCGCGGAAAAGGTCATGCCTTTTTCCGTGCGGGTATATTTCATCATGGTCTCCGTGTGGGGGAAGAAAACATTTTTCGGCGCGTTTTTGGAGTTCAGATAAGAAAAAAACGGCTCATCGTTCGCGCCCAGCGGCGCAAAGAGAACATTATCTTCCTTCTTAAACGGCGCCCAAACCAGAAAATCATCCGCCATTTTTTTGGCTATCCCGGGCAGGGCATCTTTCTTGATCAAACGTTTTTCCATAGTCTTTCCTAATCTATTATTTTCTGCACCTTGCGAAATTAAAAAACTTTTATTTTCAAATCAGCCTTAATTGTTTCAAAAGCGGCTGCGGATCAAAAATATGCGATTTAAAAGTATCCTTTGCTTCCGGCAAATCCATCGCCAGCGAAATCAGCTCGGTAAAATAGAATACCGGCAATCTCAGCTTCCGGCTGGGACGCATGTCGAGATTGGCCATGCACAGCGGACAGGCGGTCACCACGCAGTTGGCGCCCGCTTCACGGGCCGCGTTCATTAGTTTGTCACACATATCAACAACGATTTTTGTCTTGCTGATCGCCAGCGAGCCGCCACAGCAATCGGTTTTATAAGACCAGTTTTTCACGTCCGCGCCGATGGCCGTCAGTATTTTATCCATCATGTAGGGATTTTCATAGTCGTCGAACTCACAGACCTCCGGAGGACGCAAAAGCAGGCAGCCGTAATAAGAAACCGGCTTCAGGCCGCCTAGGTCTTTTTTGGTTTTTCCCTTAAGCGCTTCTATGCCGATATCGTTATAAATGATGTCAACGGGATTGCGGATCGCAAAATTTGGCTGATATTTGCCGCCGACAGCATCTTCTATCTTCGTCTTCAGTTTATCATCCGCCTTTAAATGATGTTCGGCCATTTTGAACCTATTGAAACATGCCGCGCAGGGAACCATGACATCCAGCGCTTCTTTTTGCGCGGCAATCAGATTACGCGCCGGCAGCGCGATCGATAAATCAAAATTGGTGCTGTGGGCGGAAGAAGCGCCGCAACAGGACCAATCGTCAACTTCTTTGAGTTCTATGCCCAAAGCGCGGCTGACCGCCTTCATCGACTGATCATATTCTTTTCCCGTCGCGTGCAGCGAACATCCGGGGTAGTATGAAACTTTCAACTCCTGCCTCCTTAGCCTTCTTTACGATGACTTTGTTTTTTCAAAAATATCCTTTACAGATTTCAAATCCTTAGTGCGGGGTGAAACAAGCGCGAGTTTTCCTTTCAGAAACATGCCCGGGGCCAAGGTGATATCCGAAAACAAATCTCCCGATTTTAACTTATACTGCACCATCATCATCGGCTCGTTGATACGGCCGCCCATTTTAATGCCGGACAGAAACGCTTCGTGGAACTTCAGCACGTTTCTCTCGCGCGCGCCGATGCCGGATTCAATCGCCATCTGCCTGAGCACGTCCATCATGCGGGCGATATCCACTTCGTTCGGACAGCGAGTGATGCACGTTTCGCACGACAGGCAAAGCCAGATGGTGGAACTTTTCAGCACTTTGTCGCGCTCGCCGTTCTGGATCATTTTAACAACCTTGTTGGGGTTGAATTCCATATATGCCGCCGTGGGGCATCCCGCCGTGCACTTGCGGCAATGATAGCAGCGCTGAATGGGCACTCCGTTTATTTTCTCATTTACTTCTTCCAGAAATGTTTGCATGTAAACTCCGCTTTCTAAACCCTAATTATGGGTTGTAAATAAAATCGTCTTTGTCGTTTTCGCTGAATTTGCCTAAAGGCGGCATGTCCTCCAGCGAAGAACCGGCGCGGTTGCCGAACATCTCCCAGCAGTCCTTGTCGATTTTTTTGAGAAACCTGCGCAGATCTACGCCCATCGGGCATACAACCACGCACGAACCGCAATCCACGCAACGCCCCACCATGTGATAGAGGCGCATGAACTGAAATACCTGAGTGTCAGTCGCGTCTTCGCCGATACCGACCCACTGCGGCATGCTTTGCTCGGCAAAACAGGTGGGGCAATAACAGGACGGACAGGCCTGGCGGCAGGCATTGCAGCGGATACACTTGGCCATTTCCTTGGTGAAGTACGCCCAGCGCTCTTCAATGGACTTGGCCTCAAATTCCTTAACCTGATCATACTCGGCGTCGGGATTCATGACCGGCGCCGGCGAACCAATCATAACGTCGGAAATAATAGGATTATTATACCGGCAGGTGCGACAACTTTCCGAAAGGACGTCTTTCAACACGACGGTCTTTTCGCCTTCCGCGGTTTTCACCTTGATCTGGCCGCCTTCCATGCTGCCTTCGATGATATCCGCGCCGCCTGCGGCTGTTCTTAATTTTTTACCCTCCACATAGCCGTCGCAGGGAACGCCGATAATGTACACCTCGCCGCGGTCATATTGCCTTTCCTGCAAATGAATAATAATGGAGCGAGTGGTGCAGCCGCGGGCGATCACGCCGATGACTTTTTTCTTGCGGTCTTCCGGCTTGACGCGCTTTTGCGAATTTTTATGCGCGGCAATCAAGTCATGCACAAACTTGGCCAGGTTTTGCGTGCAGAGATTATTCCAGACGAGTTTTTCCGCCTCTTCCGGCCTGGCAATGAAGCACGGTGTTGCGGTCAGCGGAAGCGTGCCTTTTTCATAACCAATAATCACGTCGGCCTTTTTTTCCAAAAGCAGCCTTTGCGCTTCTTCCCGCAATTTAGTTTCAATGTTTTCCACAGTGATAATTTCCCCGTTAGTTTTTATGCTCTTTTATAAATTAACCTATTCTATTCTATTCTATTCTATTCTATTCTTTTAACCATCTTGCTGGCCGGTCCCAATGCCTTTATTTTTTCCGTCGCCCCTTTGATGACCTGCGCCCATCTATCTCCTTCGGACGCAGAAACCCACGTAAATATGGCACGGTCCCCTTCGACACCGATGTAATTCAGGAATCTTTTTAACGTCGCAAACTTGCGCCGCGCCACCATATTTCCCGAGATATAGTGGCATTCACCGGGGTGTCACCCCGAAACCAGCACGCCGTCTGCTCCGGATTGCAAGGCCTTCACGATAAAAAAAGGATTTATTCTGCCGGTGCAGGGAACACGGATGATTCTAACATTTGTCGGATACTGAATTCTGCTGATACCGGCCAGATCGGCGCCCGCGTAGGTACACCAGTTGCAGACAATGGCAACAAATTTCGGTTCCCATTCCTTGTTTGCTAAGTTTTCAGCCATATATTCTCCTTATATTTTCCTTCCCGCGGCAAGGCGGCTTCATCAGCCTTTTGCCTTTAATTTAAATTATATACCTGCGCCACAACCTCTTCGTTATTGAAACCATTGAGGTCAACCGCGTTCATGCGGCAGGAGGCCGTGCAGACACCGCAACCTTTACACAATACGGTATTAACAACCGCGCATCCTTCATTAACATCCACGGCAATCGCGCTGTAGGGGCAATTAATTTCGCAAAGGCCGCAGGCCGAGCATCTTTCCTTATTCACGTAGGCGGTTTTGCCTTCCGCTTCGATATAATCCAGCGTGAGGATCGTGCAGGCGCGGGAGACGGCGGCGTTGGCCTGCGTGACCGTCTCATCGCTGAATTTCGGCGAATGCGACATGCCGCACATAAACACGCCGTCCGTGGCAAAATCCACCGGACGCAACTTGACGTGCGCCTCCAGGAAAAAACCATCCTGATTGGTGGGTACTTTCAGCATCTGGCCAATGGCCGCGTTTTCCGGATTCGGCACCACACCGACGCTGAGGACAACGACATCCGCGGGCAGGGTTACCTGTTCATTAAGTATCGGGTCAAAAACTTTTACTTCCAGCTTATCGCCCGCGGCGACAACCTGCGGCTTTCTTTCCTCTTCATAAACAACAAATTTGACATTCGCTTCACGCGCCTTCTTGTAGCAATCTTCCTTAAAAGAGAAAGTGCGGATGTCGCGGTAAATTATGGTGATATCGCGTGACGGATCTGCGGCTTTTAGTTCCAGCGCGTTTTTGATGGCCTCCGAGCAGCAATAACGGCTGCAGTAAGGCCTTTCCTTCTCGCGGCTGCCCACGCACTGGATCATCACCACATTTTTCACCGCTGCCAGTTTCGGATCTTTCTCATAAAGCAGCTTCTCCAGTTCCCGCTGCGTTTTTATTTTATCATTCTGCCCATAGAGATATTCTTTGGGTTTATTTTCGTAAGCTCCCGTGGCTACCAGCACCACGCCATGCTCAAAAACTTTTTCGCCGTCTTTGGCCGCGACGGTTGTCTTGTAATTGCCGATAAAACCTTCAATCTTCTTAATCTGCGCCGAGGTAACGACGGTGATTAAGGAATTGTTATAAACTTTCTCCAAAAGATTTTTCAGATGAGCTTTTGTGTCCAAACCTTCCAGTGTTTTATATAAATGGTTGTAATTACCGCCCAGGCGTTCCTCTTTCTCCACTATAAATGAAGCAAATCCCTGATCAGCCAAAGACAGCGCCACGCTGATCCCCGCCAGGCCACCGCCGATAATCAACGCCTGATGATTGACGGCAAGCTGGCCGGGTTTCAAAGGCTTAAGGTACTGGGCCTTGGCCACCGCCATGCGCAGCAAATCTTTTGCCTTCTGAGTCGCCTTTTCCGGCTCGTGCATATGCACCCAGGAATCCTGGTCACGGATATTGGCCATTTCGAACAGATACCTGTTGAGACCGGCTTTCTCGCAGTTTTCCTGGAAAAGCCCTTCGTGCGTGCGCGGCGAGCATGAGGCCACAACCACGCGCGTCAGATTCTCCTCGTTGATCACTTCCGCCATTTTCACCGCCGTATCCTGAGAACAGGTGAAAAGATTGTCGGCCGCGTAAACAACGGTGGGCAATGTCTTGGCGTAGTCGCGCACCGCGGGCACATCGACCACACCGCCGATGTTGATGCCGCAGTGGCAGACAAAGACGCCGGTGCGCACTGCCTGGCCGCGCAAATCTTTTTCCTCCGGATTTTCCACCGGCGTAATCATTGTGCCGCGCCGGGAGGCAAGCAGGCCTTCCGCGCAGGCGGCGGCGGCGGAAGCCTCCATTACTGTTTCCGGAATATCCTTGGGCCCGCCAAAAGCGCCGCAGACAAATACGCCGGGGCGCGATGTCTGCACGGGATTTTCCAGAGATGTTTTGCAGAAAC
>JBBIHZ010000110.1:0-6706 GCA_037446735.1 Deltaproteobacteria bacterium | reverse complement strand
AAATTTATCCCGGTCTATGTGACGGAAAATATGGTCGGGCATAAGCTGGGTGAATTCGCCCCGACCAGAACATTTTATTCGCATTCAGGTGATCGAAAAACGAAAGTGCGCACCTCTTAACTGGTCGAATAAATTGGGAGTTGATGAACAAATGGAAGCTAAGGCAGTAGCAAAATATATAAGAATGTCGCCGCAGAAAGTTCGGTTGGTTGTTGATTTGATCAGAGGTAAGAAAGTTCAGGAAGCCAGCAATATTCTGCTTTATACGAGGAAGTACGCGGCAGGCGTCGTGGCGAAGGTTTTAAAATCAGCTGTAGCCAATGCCGCGCAAAATCCGAATATTGACGAGAATATTTTGTATGTAAAAGAAGTATATGTTGATCAGGGGCCTGCCCTGAAAAGATGGCGCGCCAGAGCGCAGGGAAGAGCGGCGGGAATCCGTAAAAGGGCTTCGCATATAACAGTTGTCTTGGATGAAAGGTAAGGAGGTAGGGCGTTGGGTCAGAAAGTAAACCCGGTAGGCTTAAGGCTGGGCTACATTAAGAAATGGCAATCGGTTTGGTTTGCCGATAAAAGCTACAGCGAAATGTTGCATGAGGACGTAAAAATAAGAAAATATCTGAAGAAGAAACTCTACCACGCCAGCATATCCAAGATCGAAATAGAAAGAGCGGCTAACAAAGCAAAAGTAAATATTTATTCGGCGCGTCCCGGAGTGATTATCGGGAAAAAAGGTTCGGAAATAGAAAAGCTTAAATCGGACATCGAAAAATTTTCGCACTCTGAAATAATTGTCAATATTCTGGAAGTGCGCAAGCCGGAAGTTGACGCTCAGCTGGTTGCGGAAAATGTTGCTATGCAGTTGGAGAGAAGAGTGGCTTTCCGCAGAGCAATGAAAAAATGTGTTGGTTACGCGCTGAAATTCGGCGCGAAAGGCATTAAAATTAGCTGTTCGGGAAGATTGGGGGGTGCGGAAATCGCCCGTTCCGAATGGTACCGCGAAGGCAGGGTCCCCTTGCATACGCTGCGCGCGGATATCGATTACGGTTTTACTGAAGCGCATACGGCCTATGGCCTTATCGGAGTAAAAGTTCTTATTTTTCACGGCGAGGTATTGCCGGGAAAAACTGAAAAAACTAAAGTCGCCGCCTGATGATGGAGGGTTGCGCATTAATATAGAAGCCGGATGTAGTTTGGAGTTTTAGTTATGTTGATGCCGAAAAGAGTAAAATACAGGAAAATGCAGAAAGGCCGCATGGGTGGAAAGGCCACCAGAGGCTCATCTGTTGCTTTTGGAGATTACGGCCTGCAGGCGGCGGAATGCGGCTGGATTACTGCCCGGCAAATTGAAGCAGCCCGCGTCGCGATGACGCGTCACGTAAAGCGCGGCGGCAAAATCTGGATACGTATTTTCCCTCACAAGCCGGTAACCAAAAAGCCTGCGGAAACCAGAATGGGTAAAGGAAAGGGAGCGCCGGAAGGCTGGGTGGCGGTAGTTAAGCCGGGCGCGGTGCTTTATGAGATGGAAGGTGTGACCAAAGAAGTGGCCAAAGAGGCTTTTCGTCTGGCCGCTCACAAGTTGCCCATTGCTACAAAGTTTTTATCCAGGGAGATTTCTGATGAAAATTAAGGATATCAGAGATATGGGCATCGATGAGTTGAAAAAGAAGAATACCGAGCTGGTGGAAGAATTGTTGCGCCTGCGCATTCGTCATGCCTCAGAAAAAATTGAATCAACAGCAATGCTGAGTAATTTGCGAAAAGATATCGCGCGCATCAAAACGATATTGAGGGAAAAGGAGGCCGCAAGCTAGAAAATGAGCGAGCGAGGAAATAAACGCACGATAAAAGGCGTCGTGGTCAGCAATAAGATAGATAAAACCATAGTGGTAAAAGCCGAGCGATTGGTAAGGCATCCGGTATTTCACAAGTATGTGCGCAGGCACATGAAATATAAGGCTCATGATGAGAAGAACCTCTGTAAAATCGGCGATACGGTCGTGATCATCGAAACAAGGCCTATCAGCAGGGATAAACGCTGGCGGATGCTGGAAATCACGGAGAAAGCGAAATAGCGTTATTTGATCAGGACGTTTTGATTGGAGTTAATGTTTTATGATTCAGATGCAAACCATATTAAATGTCGCGGATAATTCCGGCGCCAAGAAAGTCGCCTGCATTAAGGTGCTTGGCGGGTCAAGACGCCGTTATGCCAGCCTGGGTGATGTGATTGTTGTATCGGTTAAAGAATCAATTCCCAATTCCAAGGTAAAAAAAGGCGATGTGATGAAGGCCGTTATCGTGCGCACCGTTAAAGAAGTCAAAAGGCCGGACGGCTCTTATCTGAAATTTGACGATAATTCCGCTGTGCTGATTACCAATCAGATGGAACCGATCGGAACGAGAATTTTCGGACCTGTTGCCCGTGAGCTGAGAGCCAAGCAATTTATGAAGATTATATCTCTGGCGCCAGAGGTTTTATAAAAAGGTATTTTTGAGGATACTGATGAGCTTAAGTAAATTTAAAAAAGGCGACATGGTTAAAGTCCTTTCCGGCAAAGACAAGGGAAAAACCGGGAAGGTGCTGCGAACCATGCCGGAAAAAGACAGAATAATCATCGAGAAGGTTAATCTTATTAAAAAACACCAAAGACCGGACCAGAAATCTAAAGGCGGTGTATTGGAAAAAGAAAGCTCCATCCATGTTTCTAACGTGGGTCTTATGTGCAACAAATGCAACACAGCTGTCCGGATGAAAAGCAAGAAGCTGGAGGACGGAAAGAAGGTGCGCATCTGCGCCAAGTGCGGCGATGCGATCAATGTGGGTTGATAAAATGGCAAGATTGAAAGAATATTATTTAAAAAATGTGGTTCCTGCCCTGAAGAATGAATTTAATTATAAAAACCCCATGCAGGTTCCCAAGATGGAGAAAATAGTCGTCAATATGGGGCTGGGGGAAGCGATTCAAAATGCCAAGCTCATTGACAATGCCGTGCAGGAACTGGCGACGATCACCGGGCAAAAACCTGTCGTGACCAAGGCCAAGAAATCAATCGCCACCTTCAAATTAAGGCAGGGCATGTCCATTGGCTGCTGCGTGACATTGAGAAAAGAAGTTATGTATGAATTCTTTGATCGTCTGGTCAATGTGGCGCTGCCCAAGGTGAGGGATTTTCGCGGCATTTCGGCAAATGCCTTTGACGGCAGGGGAAATTTTTCCATCGGTCTGCAGGAGCAGATAATATTTCCGGAAATTGAATATGATAAAATCGAGAAAGTAAAAGGGATGAATATAACTATCGTAACTACGGCAAAAACGGACGAGGAAGCCCGGGCCTTATTGAGGCTGATGGGCGTTCCCTTTAAGAATTAAAATAGCCGGAGGATTGGTGTGGCCAAAAAGTCGTTAATCGCTAAATCAAAAAGAAAGAATAAATTTTCCGTCAGAGAATACAACCGCTGCCCGCTTTGCGGCCGGCCGCGCGCTTATTACAGAAAGTTTGACATGTGCAGAATTTGTCTGAGAAAGCTTTCCCTGCAAGGGGAGCTTCCCGGAGTAATAAAATCGAGTTGGTAATTTTGTGTAAGGAGATAATGCATGGGGATGACTGATCCTATTGCCGATATGTTGACCAGAATCAGAAACGCGAACAAAACACGCTTTCCGAGCGTTAATGTCCATGTGTCTCAGATGAATATCAATATCGCGAAGGTGCTGAAAAAATACGGATACATAAACGCTTACGACAAAGTTAAGGACGAAAAAGGGATGCAATTTTTAAAAATAACCCTCAAGTACCCCGATGCCAAACGCGCAGTTATTACAAACATCAAGAGGGTAAGCAAGCCGGGACGCAGGGTTTATGTCGCTTCCGGCAAGATACCGAAAACATTGAACGGGTATGGCATATCCATACTTTCAACTTCACGCGGCGTTATCACTGATGAAGAGGCAAGGCAGCTGAACGTCGGCGGAGAAGTGCTCTGCCAGGTTTGGTAAAAAACCCACGAGGATTGACGGGAGTTGTTTAAATGTCGAGAATAGGAAAAAAGCCGATAGCCTTTGCGAAAAACGTAAAAATAAGCCAGAGTGCCGGCATGGTTAAAGTAGAAGGTCCCAAAGGCATTTTATCCGCGCCGTTTCCGGAAGGCATATCCATGGTGATATCAGACGGCAGTTTGGTGATTGAAAGAATATCCAACGAGAGGATGGCCCGTTCCTATCATGGATTGGCCAGAACGCTGATCGGGAATATGGTGGAAGGGGTGAGCAAGGGTTTTGAAAAACGACTGGAAATATCCGGCGTGGGTTACCGCGCGGAAGTAGCCGGTCAGGACCTGAAACTAGTGTTGGGCTTTTCCACTCCGGTGCAATACGCCATTCCGAAAGGAATAGAAGTTAAAGTCGATAAGCAGACAAATATCATTATTTCCGGTATTGACAAGCAGCTGGTCGGACGCGTGGCGGCGGAAATAAGAGCGCTGAAGAAACCGGAGCCGTATAAGGGTAAAGGAATAAAATACGCCGGAGAATATATCCGGCGCAAAGCGGGTAAATCAGCCGCAGCATAATTTGTGTTGGCAGTATTAATTTAATGGTGGCGATAACGAGGTAATAAGTTGGCATCCAAGAAAACATTAAAAGTTCGCGCAAGAAGAGAAAAAAGAGTCCGGGGAAAAATCAAGGGCACGCCGGAAAGACCGCGTTTGTGTGTTTTCCGCAGCGAGAAGCATATTTATGTTCAGGCCATTGATGACGTACAGGCGAAGACCTT
Source organism: Deltaproteobacteria bacterium (assembly GCA_037446735.1). Taxonomy (GTDB): domain Bacteria; phylum Desulfobacterota; class Syntrophia; order Syntrophales; family Smithellaceae; genus UBA4810. Next base: position 1,930 of record JBBIHZ010000110.1, on the reverse strand, counting down.
AGCCACCGCCTCGACTTTGTGCAAAGAAGCGGCGGATAAAGTTAAGAGCAAGAAGAAAACAGAAGCGGCCGGCGAGATTGGCAAACTGATTGCCCAACGGCTGATTTCTATCGGAATTGATAAAGTGGTTTTTGACCGCGGTAAGTTTCTCTATCACGGCCGGGTCAAAGCGCTGGCGGAAGCGGCACGTTCCGGCGGCCTCAAATTTTAGGAGCAGATTCGGAAAAATATGGCAAGGCAAGAAGCATTGGATAGAAAAGAAATGAAGGACATGGACCTTCTGGACAGGGTTATTACCATCAATCGGACCGCGAAAGTAGTTAAAGGCGGCAGAAGATTCCGTTTCAGCGCGATTGTTGTTGTCGGTGACGGCAAGGGCATGGTAGGCACAGGTCTGGGCAAGGCGCATGAGGTTCCGGAAGCCATCCGCAAAGGAATGGATATGGCCAAAAAGAACATGACGAGGGTAGCCATCAGCAACAGGACTATTCCTTACGAAGTGGTCGGCAGCTATGGCGCCGGAAAGGTTTTGCTCAAGCCCGCGTCCGAAGGAACGGGTTTGATTGCCGGTGGAGCGGTGCGCGCTGTTTTGGAGGTGGCGGGAGTCAGTAATATTCTGACTAAGTGTCTTGGTTCTCATAACCCGCATAACCTGGTTAAGGCCACTCTCGATGGTCTTTGTCAGTTGAAAGATCCCCAGGAAATTGTTGCTCGGCGGGGCAGATAATTAAAGGAAGAGGTGGCGCTAATGAGCAAAAAATTGAAAATTACAATGGTTAAAAGCGGGATCGGCAGACCCGAAAAGCAACGGAAAGTTTTACGCGGCATGGGTCTTAACAGACTCAATAAATGTGTTACGCTGGAAGATACGCCGCAGGTTCGCGGCATGATCAATAAAGTTATTCATCTGGTTTCGGTGGAAGAGAGCAAGGGGTAATAATATAATGAATTTGAGTTCGCTTAAGGCGCCTGCTGGGGCGACAAAGAAAAAAAAGCGCGTGGGTCGCGGTGAATCTTCCGGTTGGGGGAAAACAGCGGGTCGCGGCAACAAAGGGCAGAAAGCGCGCTCGGGGGGAAAGGTGCGCGCCGGATTTGAAGGCGGGCAGATGCCGCTCGCGCGTCGGTTGCCCAAAAGAGGCTTTCGCAATCCTTTCCGCGAAAAGTATGTCGCGGTGAACCTCGCAGATATCTGCCGCAAATTTTCCCAGGGCGCGGTGATCAATGAAGAAGCGCTTTTGGCCAGTGGTGTTTTACGAAAGAAAGGGGACAAAGTGAAAATTCTTGCCAAGGGTGAAATTAAGTTTCCTGTAACAATAAAACTTTCCAAAATAAGCCAGGCGGCAAAAGAAAAAATTACCGCAGCGGGCGGAACTGTAGAAGAGGTGATTTAAATTGCTGGAAGGATTAGGTGGCGTTTCCAAGATACCGGAACTGCAAAGAAGAATCCTGTTTACGCTTCTTCTTTTGGCCGTGTATCGGATTGGTGTTTACATCCCGACACCGGGCATCGACAATGTGGCGCTGATGGCGCATTTTGAGCATGCCCGCGGCTCCCTCTTTGGCCTGATGGATATGTTTGCCGGTGGGGCCTTCAGTAATTTTTCTATCTTTGCTCTCGGCATCATGCCCTATATCAGTTCATCGATTATTCTGCAGCTTTTGACTGTTGCCGTACCTCATCTGGAAAGGCTTTCCAAAGAGGGTGAATCGGGACGGCGCAAAATCACCCAATACACGCGCTACGGCACGATTCTTTTGAGCATGATTCAGGGCTTTGGCATCGCCTGGGGTTTGCAGCACATGGCCAGCCCTTCCGGGGCGCCGATTGTTCTGCAGTCCGGATGGACTTTTATTTTAATGACAATTATCACCCTGACATCCGGTACAGCGTTTCTCATGTGGTTGGGTGAAACAATCACGGAAAAAGGCA
>JBBIHZ010000109.1:0-6712 GCA_037446735.1 Deltaproteobacteria bacterium | reverse complement strand
AAGCAAAGCCGAAGACATCCTTTCTTACCGTCCGGACGGTGTTCTGCTCTCCAACGGCCCCGGCGACCCGGCGGCGCTTCCTTATATTGTGGATACCGCGCGTGAGATGCTCGGCAAAAAACCTGTTTTCGGCATTTGTCTGGGGCACCAGATTATCGGCCAGGCTGTGGGCGGCCATACCTCAAAACTAAAGTTCGGCCACCACGGCATCAATCAGCCGGTAAAAAATCTGGAGACAGGGCGCGTGGAAATAACTTCCCAGAATCACGGCTTTGTCGTCGTGCCGGAGTCGGTGGAGGAAAAAGCACAAAAAACTTTTATCAATCTCAATGACGCCACATCCGAAGGCATAAAACTTCCCGCGGCGATGAGCGTGCAATATCACCCCGAAGCAGCACCGGGGCCTCGCGATACGGAATATCTCTTTGGAGAATTTGTCGCGATGATAAAGAATCATCAGAGGGAAACCAAATGATTCTCATTGTCGATTTCGGCTCGCAATACAATCAGCTGATCGCGCGGCGCGTGCGCGAGCATCATGTCTATTGCGAAATCGAACCGCCCGGCATCAGCATCAAGGCCATAAAAGAGCTCGCCCCCGAAGGAATTATTTTATCCGGCGGTCCGGCAAGCATTTACGCCAAAGGCGCGCCGCGCGTGGACCGCGCCATCTTTAATCTTGGCATTCCCATTCTGGGCATCTGCTACGGCATGCAGTACATGATGGATACCCTGGGCGGCAAGGTTATCGTCTCAAAAAAACGCGAGTATGGTTTTGCCGAGCTGAACATAAAAGAACAAACCGGAATTTTTGCCGGTGTGGAAACAAAGACGACCTGCTGGATGAGCCATGGTGATTCCATAGGCGCGCTGCCGGAAGGATTTGTCGCCACCGCTTTCACGGACAATACGCCGGTGGCGGCGGCTCAGGACTCATCCCGGCGTTTTTACGGACTGCAGTTTCATCCGGAAGTCGCGCACACCAAAGAAGGCAGTAAAATGTTTGCCAACTTCCTTTTTGCGATCTGCCACTGCGAAAAATCATGGTCGATGAAGTCTTTTATCGCACATTCCCTCGATGATATCCGCGCGCAGGTGGGAAAAGAAAAAGTCATCCTGGGGCTCTCCGGCGGCGTTGATTCGTCCGTCGCCGCGGTGCTGTTGCACAAAGCCATCGGCCGTCAACTTACCTGCGTCTTTGTGGATAACGGCGTGCTGCGCGCGGGTGAAGCGGCGCGCGTCATCGAAACGTTCAGAAAGCATCTGCAGCTTAATCTTCATTTCGCGCGCGCCGGCAAAATGTTCCTGCAAAAACTCAGAGGTGTTACTGATCCGGAAAGAAAACGCAAAATTATCGGACGCACGTTTATCGATATTTTTGACAAGGAAGCGCGTAAAATCAGAGGGGTGAAATTTCTGGCGCAGGGAACGCTGTATCCGGATCTGATCGAATCGCGCTCCGCCTTTGGCGGTCCTTCCGCCGTAATCAAATCGCATCACAATGTCGGGGGACTCCCCAAAACAATGAAGCTCAAGCTCATCGAGCCGCTTAAGCATCTGTTTAAAGATGAAGTGCGGCTTCTGGGTAAAGAACTTGAACTGCCTGAGGATGTTATCTGGCGTCAGCCTTTTCCGGGACCTGGCTTGGCCATCCGCATTATCGGCGAAGTAAACGCCCAGCGCCTGAATGTGCTGCGTAAAGCCGACACGATTCTCTGGGAAGAAATACGCGCGGCCGATCTTTATTACGGGCTGTGGCAGTCCTTCACTATTTTGCTGCCGCTCAAGAGCGTGGGCATCATGGGCGATCAGCGCACGTATGAAAACATTGTGGCGATTCGCGCCGTGACCAGCGATGACGCGATGACTGCCGACTGGGCGCGCCTGCCGCATGATCTTCTGGCGCGTGTATCCAACCGGATTATTAACGAGGTGCGCGGCATCAACCGCGTGGTTTATGATATCAGCTCCAAGCCGCCCAGCACAATCGAGTGGGAATAAGGAAAAAACGTAGTTCGCAACAACTTGTATATTCAACAGGATCGTCATTCCCGCGAAAGCGGGAATCCAAAATAAAAAAACCGGATACCGGCTTTTGCCGGTATGACGGAGACACAGATATCCTAGGGGAAAAAATGCCGAAACGAACAAGTTAATACAAGGCGTATATGATTTTAAAGAGAACTCAATATCGGCGCTACTTAATCTGTTTAACGCCTTAAAAAGGTCAGGTTTATTTCCCGCAGTTGTACGGTAGACGGGCTTCCGGCGGTGATCAGAGCTTTAGCGGTCGTTTGGCCGGATATTATAATTCAGCGGTGTTTATTTCACATTCAGCGTCAGTGGTTAAAGCGGTGCAGAAGTTATCCTAAAACAATAGAGGCAAGAAAATTACGGTTATTGTTTTTGGCAATTATTAACATTGATACATTGGCTCAGAGGGACAATTTTTTATTATCGGTAAAAAAATGGGAGGACATTTACGGGTGTAAGATAAAAGACAGGCCGGAAAGAGGCAAGGTTTTTAGCGATCTCAAAAGGGCAAGGAGCATGCTTTTAAATGCTCTGCCCAATGCGTTTCACTATTTACATGACACAAAGATTGCGAAAACAACAAATTTGGCAGAGGGGTATTTTAGCTTTATGAAAACTCGTTATCGTGATCATAGAGGACTCTCGCCCCTGAAGCGCAAAGCATTTTTTAACTGGTTCTTTTATCTGAAAAGGTAAAAAACAGCACACGTTTTTTGCCATTACACCCGCAATGACACAGTTGAACTGATTTTAAATAAGAAAAAATAGAGTATTTATGGAAACATTCTTTGAAAAAAAATTAGACAGATCCGTTTACCCCCGCGAGGAGTGCGGCGTGTTCGCCATCTACGGACATGAAGACGCCTCCCGCGTGACTTTCTTCGGCCTTTTCGCCCTTCAGCATCGCGGGCAGGAATCCGCGGGCATCGTCAGTTCCGACGGTTGTCAGGTTTACGAGCACAAGGGCATGGGGCTGGCCTCCGAAGTTTTCCGCGAGCCGACATTGCAGAAACTTCCCGGGACGCTCGCCATCGGCCACGTGCGCTATTCCACCACCGGTTCTTCCAATATTTCCAACGCCCAGCCTTTTTTGGTGCATTTCGGCGAGGAATATTACGCGCTGGCGCACAACGGCAATATTCTCAACGCGCAGAAACTACGCGAGGAGCTGGAAGACAGCGGCTCGATTTTTCAATCCACGATGGACAGTGAGGTCATCATACATCTGATGGCGCACCATCTGAAAAAAGGACTGGAAGAGTCGCTAACCGCAGCGCTAGCGCGCGTGGAAGGCGCTTACTGCTTGGTGATGATTACGCGCGACAAAATAATCGCCGCGCGCGATCCGCGCGGGTTTAGGCCGCTGGCTCTGGGAAAATTAAACGGTTCCTGGGTCATCGCCTCCGAGACCTGCGCCTTTGATCTGGTGGGCGCGAATTATATCCGCGATGTCGAGCCGGTAGAAATCGTGATTATCGACGCGAAGGGATTGAAAAGTTTAAAGCCATTCCCCAAGGTAAAAACGTGCCATTGCATTTTTGAGCTGATTTATTTTGCCCGTCCGGACAGCCAGATTTTCGGCCAGAACGTTTATCTGTGCCGCAAGCGCCTGGGGCACGAAATGGCGCGCGAATACAGGCCTGATGTGGAAATTGTGATGCCCTTTCCCGATTCCGGCAATTACGCCGCGCTGGGTTACGCCGAAGAAAGCGGCATCACCTTTGAGATGGGCATGATCCGCAACCACTACGTGGGCCGGACTTTTATTCAGCCCACGCAACCCATGCGCGATTTCGGCGTGCGCGTCAAACTTAATCCGGTAAAGCCACTTCTCGAAAATAAAAAAGTGCTGATTGTGGAAGATTCGATTATCCGCGGCACGACCAGCCGCAACCGCGTGCAAAGCCTGCGCAAAACAGGCATCAAGGAAATTCACATGGCGGTAAGCTGCCCGCCCACTGTATATCCGTGCCCCTACGGCATTGATTTTTCCTCCAAGGGGGAACTCATTGCCGCCGTCAAGGAAAACGAAAAAGCGATTGCCGAATTCATCGGCTTGGATTCCCTCCATTATCTCACTCTAGAGGGCATGGTCCGCGCCACCGGTCTGGGCAGGGATAATTTTTGTCTCGCCTGCTACACCGGCAAATACCCCATCGTTCCACCGGAGAGGATAGACAAGTTTTGCATGGAGCTGAGATAGGGCTGTTGAAAAATAACCATCTGCTGCATTGCGCTGCATCATTCGTCGTTGCAACGTACGCGAAAGTACGTCTCACTCCTCATGCTTTGCGCGCCTTGCATCTGGGTATTTTTGAACAGCCCCTGAAATGTAAAGATTGCCACTCCGGCGCACCCGGCGTACGCCGGAGTAAACAGCCGGAAGCCAGAATATTTTCCTTCTTTACAAAAGAATATGATGTGTTACGCTTTTGTCAATAAACGTTAAAAGCGGAAAGAATAAAAATCCTAAAAGCAGGAAAGGATAAAATACTATTCAATTCTTGAAGCCGATATTAAGAATAATTCTACTTTTATTTATTTTTTTAATATTTTTCAGAGGCTGTAATATGCAAAACAAGTTTCTTTATTTTCCAAGTGCGGATGTTCCTTCCGAGCGGATGCTCGCATCAATTAATTTGAAGTTTTGGCAGAAATCTGACAGAGATTACCGGGGACTGATTTCTGCTACAGACGCGCCCGCGCCCAGCGGAACCATTGTTTTGTTTCACGGCAATGGCGGCATGGCGCTCGACCGGGAGTTTTACCTGGAGCCGCTGATGAAACTTGGCTTTCGGGTGATGCTGGCCGAATATCCGAAATACGGCGGCCGTCCGGGCAAAGTAGGAGAAAAACCGTTTGTTGCCGATGGCTTAGAAACGATAAGGCTTGCCCATAAACAATACGGGGAGCCGCTTTATCTTTTAGGTGAATCATTAGGTTGCGGAGTTGCCGCGGCAATTGTCAAACAAACAGATGTGCCCATCGCCGGGATAATTTTAATCACGCCCTGGGATTCGCTGGTGTCTGTAGCCAAATCCCTGTTTCCTTTTTTGCCGGTAAAACTTGTTTTAACCGATAAGTACGACAGTATTGAAAACCTGAAAAATTATCCCCGCAAAATTTCTGTGGTCGCGGCCGAGCGCGACGAAATCCTGCCCATCAGACATGCCTATAATTTATATGGCGCTCTGCCTGAAGGAAGAAAAAAGATGTGGGTAATCAAAAGCGCGGGCCACAACGACTGGCCGTTTTATGCCGACGCTTCTTTATTCAAGGAAATAACGGATTTTGTAAAAAGTGGCAAGTAAAGGAGCGCCTTCTTCCATGCCCAAAAAACGTTTTGAAGAAAATCGTTATTTTCTAAAAGATGCCATACGCAGGCAGATCAATTTTTCGCAGACGGATCAAAGCCAGGGGAGTTCCGCGCCGCCGCTGCAAAAACCGCTTCCCGCCGGTGTGCCGAAAATTGATCTGCCGGCAGGAAAAGATTCGCTGATTAAACTGGGCAAGCTGCCGGTGGGCGAGGCGATTGCCTATCGCGAAAGCGTGCGCGATTATAAAAAGGATCCGCTTACGCTCGAGGAACTTGCCGCGCTGCTCTGGGCGACACAGGGCGTGCGCTCTGTAATCGGCCCGGAAACCGCGCTGCGTTCTGTGCCTTCCGCCGGCGCGCGTCATTCTTTTGAGACTTATTTAATCGTTAATCACATCAATACTTTACCTGCCGGACTTTATCGCTATTTGCCGTTTGAGGAAAAGTTGGCGCAATTAAAATTGGATGAACAAATCGGGCGCAAAGCGGCGGCCGCCTGCTTCGGCCAAAATTTTATTGCTGCATCTGCCATAACATTTTTCTGGACGGCAATTCCCGCACGTATGGAGTGGCGCTACGATTTGGCCGCGCATAAGGTTATTGCCATCGACGCGGGCCATGTCGGCCAGAATCTGTATCTGGCCTGCCAGAGTATCGACGCGGGATGCTGCGCCGTAGCCGCCTACAATCAGGAAGCCTGCGATGAGCTCCTCAGCGTGGACGGCGAGGAAGAATTTACCGTTTATCTGGCTGCTGTCGGTAAATATTGAAAATACTGAGACAATTTTAAAAACTCACCGGCCTTTTTGCCCAACATATCCTCTTTACAAATAGATAGGATATGCTAATTTTTATTTGCCAAAAGAAAAAGTATCTACGGGAGCATAACATGACGAAAACAAATATCTGCCGGGTTCTCATTACTTTTGGCACGCTCTTTATATTGGTGACAGCGGCGTTGGCCGATGCGACAAAGATAGTCGATTGCGAAAAAAAGAAGGGGCTCGTCATCTTGGTGGAGTTTCCTTATGTCATGCCTAAGGTTGATGATAATTTTATCCGGGATCGCTTTCGACAACTTAGCTATTATGTGCGCGAGATGTCATACGGCAAGGTGTGCGCGGAATTTGATTTTACCGGCTGGCACAGGCTTGCCGATTCCCTCGCGCAGTATTCGATATCGGATGCCAATCTTGCCGTCGATAAATCCCGAGTCGTCAAGCTGATACAGGATTCAATTGATGCTGCCGATGAGCAAAATGACTTTTCGCGGTATTCATTCATCGTGCTGTTTCTCAGCGCTAAATTTGAGGAATACGGGATGATCGGCCTTTGCGGCTACCCGGGAATGCTGGGCTGGTC
>JBBIHZ010000108.1:0-6763 GCA_037446735.1 Deltaproteobacteria bacterium | reverse complement strand
TTTCGGGGGGGGGGTAGTCCCCCCAGACAAAAGACAGACCACCCTTGCCGTTGATACGAATATGCCAGTTCATTGTAAATTCCCTAATCTGCGAGCTCTTTGAAAAAGATGCGGTTGCTTCTTTCTCCAGAAACAACCGCATCTTATAACTGCTTAAGACATTTTTTACTTTTTCTTTGTTGCTTTTTTTGTTGTTGATTCTTTTACTTCGATGCTTTTTGCCGTCATTTTATACTCAATGGTGACTTTAGACCCTACTTTCACGTCACCAGTGTTTTTTGTCGCGGCATCGCGGGCTATTTCCCATTCACCCTTACCCTTTTTAATAACAATTTTTTCCGCGGAAACTGCCAGTACTGACCCAGTAACCTTATTCGCTTTTGTTTCCGCATAAGCGATTGCCGCCACAAATAAAAAACAACATACAACCAACATCACTTTTTTCATCATCAACTATATCCTCCTTTTTTTAGTGGTAAATATAATCATGACGGATAAATTTAGTCTCGTGCCTGGGGTCGAAGCACGAGACTTTTATTATTTTTAAATTACAATCCTTTAACAACATTTCCCAATAGCAGAAGAACCAAACCAATTAAAATTATCCAGCAAGCGTACATTGACACAAATGGTATATTAACACCCAACAGCGCAATAAAACCTATGGCTCCTAAAATTAAAGATATAATCCATGTAATCTTCTTTGGTGCGTTGAGTTTCATTGTTTTATGTCTCCTTTCAATTATTTTTTGACCCCTTTAAGAGCAATCTGTCATTAATCAATATTTTCTTATTGCCAATGACAAGCAATATTGAAAGCAACAAAACTAATTTAAAACTCGAAACTTCTTGTGACTTCTTTTTTAAAGATACTTTTTGACTTCAATTACCGAACGGCAATTGAAAAAAATTTTATAACCGCCCGTGTAATTAATTACAAAATGTTTTGATTCTCTAGTTCGTATAAACAAGCACAAAAAAACTTATTTTGTCAACTTTTTTTAAAAATTTTTAATAATTCATTGAATATTCAGTTTTTCTATGCGGTAACGCAAAGAATCGAAAGTTAGCCCCAAAAGCTGCGCCGCTTTTGTCTTGGAACCTTTCGTTTTTTCTAATGCTTTTTCGATGATCATTTTTTCTATTTTTTCCAGTTCTTGATTAAGGGACAGTCCTTTATCCGGCAGTTCCACGTGATAATTATGTACGCCTCCCGATACGTTTGCATCCAAAACAAGATTTTCCGGCAATATAATATTAGAGTTCTCCATCGCCACGCCGCGCTCGATGATATTCTCCAGCTCTCTGATATTTCCCGGAAAAGAATAATTCATCAGCAATTCCATGGCGTATGAGGAAATGGTGCGGATTTCCTTGCCAAATTCTTTGGCATATTTTTCAATAAAGTGATTTGTAATCAGCGGTATGTCTTCCTTTCTGTCTCTGAGCGGAGGCATGTAAATAGGAATAACGTTTAAACGGAAAAAAAGATCCTCTCTGAATTCTCCCTTTTTGACTTTTTCCTCCAGATTTTGATTTGTGGCCGATATAATGCGCACGTTAACCTTTATATCTTCCGCGCCACCAATACGCCGGAATGATTTTTCCTGAACAACACGCAAAAGTTTTACTTGAAGAACAGAAGGCAACTCACCGATTTCATCAAGAAATATCGTTCCACCTTTTGCCATTTCAAACAACCCCGGCCGATCTGCATAAGCGCCGGTGAAGGAGCCCTTCATATAACCGAAAAGCTCGCTTTCCAGAAGATTTTCCGGAATCCCGCCGCTGTTGATTGCCCGGAATGGCATTTTAGAGCGGTTGGAATTTTCATGAATGGCGCGGGCTACAAGTTCTTTCCCCGTGCCGCTTTCTCCTAAAATAAGGATGCTTGCCGGCGTGTCAGCAACTTTCTTAATCGTGGCGAATATTTTCTGCATTTCCCGGCTCTTGCCGATCATGCCAAAAAACAAAGGCTCCTCAAAAATATCTTTTTTGTCGCTTATGTTTTCGCTGACCAATCCCTTTTTCAACAGAGCGGCATGAATTATTTTTTTTAGCTCCTCAATACTGCCACCTTTTTCCACATAATCATACGCGCCTTCCTTCATCGCATCTACCGCTGTTTCGCCGGATGCGTAAGCCGTGACAAGAATTACCGTCGTCTCCGGTTTTTGGTCTTTTATTTTTTTGAGAAATTGTATGCCGTCAATTTTGGGCATTCTCAAGTCGGTAACGATTAAATCAAAATCTTTTTTGCCGAATATATTTAGCGCCCTTGAGGCATCTTCCGCGGTCGTCACATCATATCCTTCTTTTGCGAGCATAATTTCCATGAACTCTCTCATGCCCTGGTCATCGTCAACAACCAATATTCTAGCCATACTTTTTTTCACTCCTCACATCATCACTATGCCACCAGCGGCGGTATTTCCGTGCTATTCATCGGCAACCAGACAATGCAGTCCGTGCCTTGACCGAGTTTACTTTCGATAAGGATTTTCCCTCCGTAACCGTCGACAATGCGCCCTACTATCGTTAAACCCAGGCCTGTTCCCTTTTCTTTATTGGTAAAAAACGGTTCAAATATTTTTTTAATATTTTCCGGTTCGATGCCGCATCCGGTATCGGCTACCTTAATTTCCGCGTAATCCCTGTCCCTATCCATTTTTACGCACGAAGTTTCCAGTTTTAACACGCCACCTTGATTCATCGACTGGATGGCATTGAGGATAATATTATGTATGATTTGCCTTATCTGTTGCCTGTTGGCGAACGTTTCCACGCTCTCGGATAATTTTTGATTTATTTTTATATCATCATTCCAATCTTTGGAAAGTTTTACGTTCTCAATGACTTCTTCGATTACATCATTTACCCTTACCATTTCTCTCGTCGCGGGAAAAGGACGCGCCAAAAGCAGAAAATCGCGCACAAAACTTTCCAGTTGGTTTTTACCGCGAATAATAATCTGCATCAGTCGCTTATCCGTTTCATCAAGGTTTTGTTCCTGCTTGAGAAGCTCTATCGAACCGGTTATTGAAGCAAGCGGGTTTCTCATTTCATGCGCCAGCCCCGCGGCCATTTCCCCGATGAGCGCGAGTCTTTTGCTTTTTTCCAGATTTTCTTCCATGCGCTTGATTTCCGTAATATCCTGAAAGATGATGATATTCCCTATCTGCCTGTCGTTTTTATCCCTGAGCGCCGACATCGCGCAACCAAGGTTTATTCTCTTCTCAAACGGGGTTTTGATGACCGCTTCCATACGGTTTCTTCCCGGCTCACAATGATTAGCGGGCACAAGCAACTTTGCAAACTCCGGAAATATATCGTGAATGCGCTTGTTCTCTATTTGCCGGAAGGAATACCCGGTTATTTCTTCCGCGGCCCGGTTGAATGTTTTTATTCTTCCCTGTAAATCAATGGTCATGATGCCGGTATCAACTGATTCAATGATGCTGCGAAAAAGAAGATCCAATTGCGCAAATTCTGTCTCTTTTTCCTCCAGTAAGTGTCTCGTTTTTCTTTCCTGCTCGACGACAATACTCGCCAAAAACGCGATCGTGTAAAAAGATACCATATGCAGCAAAATCCGGATAAAAACATCAGCCACGGTAACTTTATATTCATAGGCATCCAGAATAAGAGAAGGAATCATATTGTAAAATTCCAGATCCAGAAGCAAACCGTAGGCAATGGCGGAAGCCGAAGCGACAATCAAACCGGCGCGACGCCCTAGAAAAATAACCGAATAAATGATGACCAGCGGATACAGCAGTGAATAATTACTGCTGGCGCTGCCTGTAAAGTAGACAAGCAAAGTGATCAGCACGGTATCAACGACAAGCTGCAGATAAACATGATAACGGACGTTGAGAAGATGTTTTAAAAGAAAATAATATAATATTGAAATCAGGTAAGTTAGGGCAATGATTATGTAGAAAAGCCTGATGGCTATTTCCTTGACGGATAAGGCGTGTTTTATATCCAGATAAACGGCAACACCGAGAAAGAGCGTTATAACCACTACTCGGTAGATAATTAAAGAGAGTAACCGCTTTTTATCCTGTTGTTCCATCTTCCCTCTCTTTAGGGAGGTGAAATTAAATTGCTTATTTTGTTTGAATCTATTTATATGAAATTTTATAATATTTTACAATATTTCTCTTATAAAATTGAGCTATTTTTGCGGATAAAATAACATGCGCCGACCGCTCGTTTATCTTTTTATTGCCCTTATTGCCGGAATTGTCTGCGGTTACTATTATGATTTTCGCGGCAGTCTCTATGTATTTTTCGCTCTGCTTTCATTATCAATTATTTTCTTTTCGTTTTCTCTGCATAAAAAAACTCCGGAAATCGCGCTTGCCCTTATGTTCTTGCTGATTTTCTTTACCGGTTTCCTAAATATCCAAAAAAGCCAATATCATCTCAAAAGCAATGATCATATATATCACTACCTTGCCGCGGGAAAACAGCTCTATGAAGGAATGGTCACGGACAATCCTGTTTCTGACGATAAGCGGTCAGTATTTATCATCCGCGTCACGCGGATTAAACAAGATGATGGTTACCTCTCCGCTCGCGGATATTTGCGCCTGGTTGCGCCGTCGTACGTCAATTTGCAATATGGGGACTATATACGCTTTTCGGCATCACTCAGGCAGATTAACGAATTTCACAATCCGGGAGGTTTTAATTATGCCCGATATATGAATATGAAGGGGATTTTCGCGACCGCATTTATCTCAAACGAATCACAGATAATTCTGCTGAGAAAGAACTCGGGAAATTCACTGAAATTAAAACTCGAAAAATACCGTTATTATCTGCAGGATTTGCTGAATAATCATTCATCAACACCCGCAAAAGAAATTATCGCGGCAATGACACTGGGCAAGAAAAGAGATATCTCCGCGGAAGTGCGCGAAAATTTCAATCGCACCGGCACCGCTCATTTGCTGGCTATATCCGGATTGCATATAGGCATGGTGTTTATGGCCGGCTTCTTCGTTATCTCCTTTTTGTTGAGGCGTTTTGAGTTCGTGTTGCTGCGTTTCAATATTTTGAAAGTTGCCTCCGCCTTCGCCCTTATATTTGTCTTATTATACGCATTCATTGCCGGCCTCGGCATAACTGTTATCAGGGCGACTTTGATGGCTCTTGTTTTTCTTATTGCTTTTCTCTTTGGGCGTCAAAAAGACATTTACAACATACTAGCTCTGGCCGGAATTATCATTTTGCTTTTTCTTCCGGAAGCACTTTTTGATATTTCATTTCAGCTGTCTTTCAGCGCCGTTTTTTCCATTATTTACATATTCCCCCGCTTAAACAATATCCCCTTTCATTTTACGGATAATTGGCCAACCTGGCTACAATATGTCTTCCGCAAGGCTTATTCACTTGTTGTCGTTTGCTTGGCCGCCAGCATTGGCACGATGCCGCTTATCGCCTACTATTTCTACCGAATTTCGACCGTGGCAATTTTTGCCAATCTATTCGCTGTAGTTCTTCTGGGAATGATTTCCCTTTCACTTTCCATGGGATTTATCATCAGCGCTTCCTTTTCATCCCATCTGGCCGCGCTTTTCATTAAATCATCTTCCTTTTTCGTTGAAGCTTCAGTGAAGCTGATCGAAAAATTTGCCTCTTTTACCTGGTCATCATTCACCCTGACCAGGCCGAGCTTTCTGGAAATATTTGTCTTTTATTTGTTTATCTTTTTTCTTTTTCAAATGTTTGACAGACGCTGGGGAGCTTCCAGAAAAAAAAGCTGTTTCATCGGGGGGCATCACTTTACCAAGATAGCTTTATCAATTTGTATTGGTTTTTTTATCTGCAATACTGTTTACTTGTTTGCTCGCGATAAATTTTCCGATTCTCTCAGAATAACGGTGATCGATGTCGGACAGGGTTCATCTATATTAGTCCGTTATCCGCACGGAAAAAATATGCTTATTGATGGCGGAGGATTCGCGCAAGGTTCTTTTGATGTGGGCAAAATGGTTATCGCCCCTTTTCTTTATGCGCAGAGAATTGCTAAAATTCATACTGTTGTTCTTACACACCCGCACCCTGATCACCTGCAGGGTCTGATCTATATTACCGAACATTTCAATGTTGACGAAGCATGGTCTACCGGCCAGCCGGCCGAAGATGAAATGTATCAGCAATGGAAAAGAATTATCGCGCAAAAGAATATCAAAACAAAAATTATCCACGCTCAATCGCCGCCTTTGAATATTAACGGTGTCTCGCTGGAGGTGTTATGGCCGCCGTCCCCACCCGCCTACGCGGCCAACGACTATAATTACCAAAAGGTCAACGATGATTCTCTGGTCATAAAGCTGATTTATGGCAAAAGAAGCGTTCTTTTGACGTCTGATATATCCTCTCTAGCCGAGCAGCGCCTCATCGAAGGGCAGGCAGGCTTAAACAGCGATGTTTTGTTGGTTCCTCATCACGGTTCCCATTATTCCAGTTCACCCGCCTTCATTGACGCCGCCTCCTGCCGTTTTGCCATTATCAGCACGGGAAAAAACAATTTATTCCGCCATCCGCACGTGTCGACACTGCGCCGTTATGCGGACGCTAATGTTAAAATATACCGCACAGACCAGTCCGGAGCGATATTTATTACAACGGATGGCGCAAATTTGCGCGTAGAACCTTATCTTAAAACAAGATAAGTGCCTGCCGTTTAAAGATTTTTTTCGTTGCTAACGCCTATGCTGTATGCTATAAAGCCGCGTTATTTCGGTCA
>JBBIHZ010000107.1:5300-6770 GCA_037446735.1 Deltaproteobacteria bacterium | reverse complement strand
GACTAGCTTTTTAGCGCTTCTAGCGCCGCTTAACTAGTCTAGAGCCATTCTTATTTTATTTTTCTGCAAATTATCCGGCTTCCAGATCATTTAATTCCATTTTCAGCGACAAATATTTAAGCATATCTTTCAGCGTGATAATTCCTATCAGATTATCCCGCTCCACAACCATTAATCTGCTGTTACCGGTGCGGTTCATGATTTCGAGTGCTTTGTTGGCGTCTTCTTCAGGTTCGATAGCGTTATTTTCATCGCAGTTTTCCATGATGGTACTGATTGTCTGCGTCGGCCATTCTTCGCGAGGCACGGAAGCCACGTTATGCACGGAAACACAGCCGGCCAATTTACCGAAGGACAGTACCGGATACATCTGAAAATGATATTTGTAGACGTAGTTTTCCACAAATTCCTGCAAAGATAAGGACCTCGAGACAGCCAAAGGTTCCTTGACCATGAAATCCTTTACTTTTTTTGACTGAAAAAGTCCTCGTGCCAAAAGCTGTTGATAGGAGCGCTGAGCCGCCGAGCGGATAAACAAACCGATCATAAACCACCACAACCCTCCGATAAAATTCCCCATAAATATTGAAATAACACCGGCGATAATGAGCGCTAAACCCAACCCGGAACCGACTCGGGAGGCGATTGCCGTGGCCCAGCGCAGATTGTTTTTCCACTTCCACAAAATGGACCGCAATACCCTTCCGCCATCAAGCGGAAAGGCGGGAACGAGATTAAAGACGGCCAACACAATATTGAGCCATGCCAGATAGACAGTTACGCCTTTGACAGCAACCGGAAAGTTTTCCTGTTCAGCCCAAAAAGTCACAAAAAATAGAAACAGGCCGATAACCGCGCTGGATACCGGCCCGACAATCGCCATAAAGAATTCCGCGCGCGGACTGGGCGGGTCGTTTTCCATTTCCGCGACACCGCCGAAAATAAACAAGGTTATCCCCCTCATGTTAATACCGTATTTTCTGGCTACAAGAGAATGCGCCAGTTCATGAAGCACGATTGATAAAAACAGTCCGGCGGCACCCGCGGCGCCCATCAGCCAGTACGAGCTTGATGGTAAATTTTTATAATATTCCGGGAAAATGCCGCTGGCCAGAGACCAGGTAATCAGCGCCGCCAGAATCAGCCAGCTTAAATCAACTTTGACTTCAAAACCCAACAGCGTAAAAAGAGTTATTGATCTGCCGAACATTTATTCCTCATCAAGCATGTATTTGTGTACAAAATAATTAATAAATGGCAAAAAGCAATGCATTAATTTATGGAATGCGCCACCACCCCGGCAGATTAAAGCAAAAAATGATAAATTTCCGATGGAAATAACTTAATTAACGTTGTATAATAGCTTGAAATTAATGATTAAAATAATCCGGAAATTATTTTTGCCAGGAGGCAATCATGCATAAACGCGCATTTATTATGGTATTTGTTGTTACGCTTTTTTTTGCCTTC
>JBBIHZ010000107.1:508-5271 GCA_037446735.1 Deltaproteobacteria bacterium | reverse complement strand
GACGCACATCACCAACTATCCTCCTCCACCCAGCGCCATACCCAAAAAAATGCAGGTTCATAAATTTGACTCCGGAGGCGCTCCCACCGGTCAGGAAAAAACCGAGCAGAAAGAGGACAGAAGGCCGGAAGTTGTTATATACACAAAAAATGAATGCCCGGATTGCGATAAGGCGCGTGAATTTCTGCAGGCGCAGAACGTCGTGTTCACCGAATATAACATGGACAACGATGCCGATGCCGCGGCGCGCCGTAAGGGTGTTGATGACAGCGAAGAGGTTCCTTTCGCCATTATCAACCGCAATCACGTTTACGGTTTTTCCGAATCTGTGTACAATAGAGTCCTTAAATTATTCCCCTGATCTCTGAAATGACGGCGCATATTTATTATTTTACGGGAACTGGAAATTCCCTCTGGGCGGCAAGAAAGCTTGCCGAAAATTTAGATAACGCTCGCCTGATTTCCCTTGCTGCCCCCTATGAAGAAACGGAAAATTCCCATGCGCAAATTATCGGCTTGGTATTTCCCGTACATATTTGGGGTCTGCCCAGGATTGTTATCGATTTTACGCAGCGCCTTAACGCTCAATCAGCCAAGTATTATTTTGCCATTGCCGTAAACGCCGGACAGGTTGCCGCCACGCTGCTGCAATTGCAAAATATATTTTCCGCCAAAGGATCGATTCTCAACGCCGGTTTTTCCCTTGATATGCCCAGCAATTATATTCCCTGGGGTGGAGCGATTGCCGAAGACAAACAACAGGAAAAATTCCGGCGGGCGGAAGAAAAAATTAAACATATTGCCGGAATCATCAGGGCGCAAGAAATTTTTGAGCCGGAAAAAGGCCCGCTGTGGCAGAATATTCTGTTCTCTTTCTTCTACCGCAAATCCTATCCGCATATTCATAAAATGGACAAATCATTCTGGGCGGACGATAAATGCAACGCGTGCCGCATCTGTGAAAAAATATGTCCGGCGCATAATATTATGCTGACGGACGGCAAACCCTGCTGG
Organism: Deltaproteobacteria bacterium; assembly: GCA_037446735.1. Lineage (GTDB taxonomy): Bacteria > Desulfobacterota > Syntrophia > Syntrophales > Smithellaceae > UBA4810. The sequence goes on along the minus strand of JBBIHZ010000107.1, from coordinate 4,257 downwards.
CGGCATAATTGCGAGCAATGCTTTGCCTGCCTGCAGTGGTGCCCCGAAGAAGCGATTCAATACGCAAAGAACACAAAAAATAAAAAACGCTACCGCCAGCCGGAAATCAAACTCAAAGACATGTTGGCGGCTGTCTCAGCAAAATAATTCTATTTATGATTTTACTTTTGGAGATAGCCGGGATTAACGCGGAAGATTAATTACCTGCCCCAAATAAAGAGTAGCATCGCTTTTCATATTGTTGAGATCGCAAAGCTCATCGACCGTAATGGCATGATTTTTGGCCAAAGAATAAAGTGTGTCTCCTTTTTTGACCGTATATTTTTTAACATTTCTAGAGGCGATGGCCTTCCCCCCTGATGAAGGCACCAGAATTTTCTGTCCCACGAATATTTTGTCATGTAATTTCATGTTATTCAGCTTCAAAAGCTCAGCTACTGTAGTATTATGATTCTTGGCTACGGTAAAAAAAGTGTCCCCGCGTTTTATGGTATATTTAACTGTTGAAGATTTGCCGTTCTTCTTTTCTTCTTTGTGTTCTTTTTTTGTCGTTACGTATTCATAAACAGACGCCGTGCCGACAAAATATTCGCTTACCGATGAAGCAACAGCGGCGGCGATCCTTCTTTGAAAATCTTTGCTGCGTAAAAGCCGCTCCTCATCCGGGTTGGAAAGATACGCCGTCTCCAAAAGCACGGCGGGAATATCCGGCAGTTTCAAAACATGAAAGGGTGCTTCCTGAACACTGTCGTATTTCAGGCAATTTATTCTATTGAGATGTTTTATCAAAACCTCTGCGTAGTTGCGCGACAAATTAATTGTGTTGGTCTGAAACATGTTCAGGATAATTGGGTCAAATTCGTTTTTCCCTTCACTGCCGGGCACGCCGCCGACAATATCCGCGAGGTTTTCATTGCTGGCCAAAAGCCTTGCCGCCTCGGAACTGGCTCCTCCCGTGGACAGCGAATAAACAGAAGATCCTTTCGCTTTCTTGTTTCTCGCGGCATCGGCATGTACGCTGATGAAGAGACTCGCGTTTAAGTCTCTGGCGATCTGCAGGCGTTTGTTGAAGGACACGTAATAATCCCCGCTGCGCGTGAGCACGGCGCGGAAATCCGGATTTTTATCTATGGCTTTTTTGATTTCTCTGCTGATGGCCAAAACAACGTCTTTCTCATATACACCCTTGTTCCTTTTGGAGACCGCGCCCGGATCTTCGCCACCGTGCCCCGGGTCAATCACGATAATCCTTTTGCGCTTGATGACCGGCTGGGGTTCAGCCAACACTTCTTCCTGAACGGACTGCCCTTTCAGGGTTATATCCACGACAACGCGGTCGGGTCTGTCCTGAATTTTTTTTAATTTAAATACTTCCGCTTTTTCATGCTCATCAAGGTAAATTTCTATTTTTATGTCTTCCTGATTGATGGCATTAAAAATCAACTTTTTTATACCCGGCTTGTTCAACACAACTTCCGGGGTTATCTCTTTATTCAAATAAGCTTTTTTGAAAGTCAGGATGAGAAGATTATCACCTTGTTCGACCTCATAAACCGGTTCGGCGCTGACATCCAGAACGATGCGCGTGTGATCGGGGGCCGTCCAGTGCCGCACATTGGCAATTTCCAAAGAAGCAAAACAAAACCGTGATAAAAAAATAACGCAAAGAATTATCAGCAAGCTGACGGCTCTTTGCGGATAGCTATTTTTCCCGCACCACATGGCTCAAAAGTAACAAATTTTTCAACTGTCTGCAATACTTAATGGAAGCAATTTGACGCTATCGGGCATAGAGGGAAATTATGTTCTTTTCCTTCTTACTTAGCCCCTTTCTTCGCCACTTTGGGCGATAAATGGCTTCTTTATCTGCTAAAAAATGTTGACAACGCATTTAGTAAATGCGATTTTCAGCGCACAACTTTCAAAATAGTGCTTTAAGGATATTCATGAAAGAGAATTTGTTTAAAAAAGCATTACTCGATCCTGATACTTTTACCGTTACCTGGGAATTAGTGCCGGGTCGCGGCGCAAGAGAAGCGGCGCAGGATAATGTTCTGGCGCTCGCCAGACAGGCCGCCGCCAGTAAAAAAATCCACGCCTTAAGTTTAACGGATAATCCCGGGGGGACACCGGCCATGTCCGCCGATTTTATGGGCATCGAAATATTAAATATAGGCATCGAGCCTCTGGTGCATTTTGCCTGCAAAGATAAAAACCGCAGCGCGCTGGAGAGTCAGCTTTACGCCCTCGACCGCGCGGGGGTCAGAAATCTGCTGGTGATGAGTGGCGATTATCCGGTCGCCGGTTTTCAGGGCAGGCCCGCGCCTGTTTTTGATTTTGACCCCGTTCACGCGCTGGAGCTTATCTCGACGATGAACAAGGGCATGGAATCACCCGGCCCCAAAGGCATCATCCGGCAGAAACCCTGTGACTTTTTCGCCGGCGCGGTGGTTTCGCCCTTTAAGGCGACCGAAGCGGAACAAATGGCGCAGTATTACAAACTGAAAAAGAAAATCGCCGCGGGCGCGCAATTTATCGTGACACAGCTTGGTTATGATGTGCGCAAGATTCACGAAGCTTTTCTCTTTATGAAACAAAGCGGCTTTAATGTTCCCATCGTGGGAAATATTTACATCCTGCCCTACGGAGCGGCAAAAATGATGAACAACAATGAATTGCCCGGCTCCGTGGTCACCGATAAACTCATGATGGATATCAACCGTGAACAGAAAGAGGCAGATAAAGGAGTGGCTGCCAGAATACTGCGGGCCGTGCGTATGTACGCGATCATGAAAGGAATCGGCTTTAACGGCGTGCACATCGGCGGGCACAACATTAAATACGAACAGGTGCAGGAAATCATCAGCCAGGGCGAAACGCTCGCGCCAAAATGGCGGGAACTAATTAAATATTTCGATTATCCCATGGAGAACGGTTTTTACTATTTCGAGCAGGATCCTCAAACGACCTTAAATAAAAAAACTCCTTTTGACCGCCAATCTGTAAAGGTTTCCGCCAAACTGGAAATTTCCTACGGTCTCTCGCGTTTCTTTCACGCGCTTATGTTTGAGCCGGGGAAAAAGCTCTACGACTTGATGAAAACGATCAGCCGTAAAATTGCCGCATCAAAACTGGAAATATTTTTCCATAAACTGGAACACCTGACCAAAGTTTTGATTTTCGACTGCAAGGATTGCGGCGATTGCGCGCTGATTGATATAGCCTATCTTTGCCCGATGTCACAATGCCCGAAGAATCAGCGCAACGGCGCCTGCGGCGGCAGCTTTCTGGGCTGGTGCGAGGTATATCCTTTCAAGAAGCAGTGCATTTATGTCCGCGCTTACGCACGTTTAAAAAAACACGGCGAGGAAGCGCAACTCGAACAAAATATCGTCCCGCCCTGCGACTGGGATCTGCACCAAACTTCTTCCTGGCTGAACTTCTATCTCGGGAAAGACCACACCGCGAAAAAACAGGATAATCATCCTCCCGGAAAATGAATTGAAGATTAAACTAGTATGTAGTAGAAACTTCCGCGTGGGCGATTAGCTCAGTTGGATAGAGCGCTGGTCTCCGGAACCAGAGGCCGTGAGTTCAAATCTCACATCGCCTACCAAAATCAGGTACTTACAAACATGGGAAAAAAAGAAAGTGTCTACGAGTGTCTACGTTTGGGGCTGATTTTCGCGCAAAAAGGGGCTTTTCCATGTCGATTATAAAAAGGATGATCAATGGACAAGGATGGCAGG
>JBBIHZ010000107.1:0-484 GCA_037446735.1 Deltaproteobacteria bacterium | reverse complement strand
CAACGGCCCCGTATTTGCGGGGCTGTGCGCAAGTGGCCGAATTCCTCGACCACGCCGTGGAAAATATCTATTTTTTCATTGCAAGTGTTTGTTTTCCAGTGCTACACTGGCACAAATAAAAAAAAGGGGAAAGAGGTTTTTCATCTATCCCCTTCGTAAAGATTGTGCCCGCGTGTTGGAATTGGCAAACATCCCGGATTTGGGATGTGGGGACTGGTCGGGCTTATGGGTTTAAACCCCTATTGCCACAATATTAACGACTTACAAACGTAGCAAAAAAAAGAAAGTAACTACGTTAGAAAGGGGAATCAAAATGAAAAAGGCGGGTTGTGCGGTAGCAGTAATTTTAGTATGTGTGTTAATTGGCACATCGGTTATGGCGCAGACCGTGGCGGCGCCCAATACCGGGCCTTCGGTTGCCGCTAAGGTGGCAGACGCGGTGATTGTGCGCCCCCTATGCGTAATCGGCGCAAGCGCGACAACG
>JBBIHZ010000106.1:0-6805 GCA_037446735.1 Deltaproteobacteria bacterium | reverse complement strand
ATGTGCTTTATCGCCACAGCGGCTTTCGGCTCGCCCATGGAGCGACACGTCCAGATACTGCGCGATTTCCGCGACCGCTACCTGCTCAAAACCGCCGCGGGTAAAGCGTTTGTTGAAATCTATTACAAAATGAGCCCTTCTATCGCCTCCGTCATCGCGCAAAACGGCGCGCTGCGCCTGCTGACGCGCGCGGGCCTGATGCCGGTAATCGGCGCGGCTTATTTAATGCTGAAATTCGGCGGGGGAATTTCCCTGCTTATGATGATTGCTTTCTCCACCGCGCTCATCTCGCTTGTCTGGATAGCGCGTAGAAAATTGCCGCTGATAATTAAAACCAGAAGCGCCTAAGGGATTAACTCTGAAATAAGATTAAAACCAAAAAATAGCCGTTCCCCTCATGGAATGGCTATTTTTTTATCAACAGATAGAGCTCGCCTTGTTCCTTGAGGCTGCCGGCGGTGGCGCGGGCTTTTTCACCGAAGCCGCAGAACAAATCAACGCGCCCGGGACCCTTGATGGCTGAACCCTTATCCTGGCTCAGCACAAAACGCGAAAAGGGAATCCTGCGCGTGATATTCCCCTCCGCATCAAAAACCGGCTTGCGCAGGCGGATGAAAGAAAGCGCTCCTTCAGGGAAATAATCGGGATCGGTGGCAATGGTTCTGTCCGGCGTTACCGGTTCTCCCAATGAGCCCACCGGCTCACCATCGGTAAAACGGAAAAAGATATAGCGCTCATTATGGCTGAGAATTTTGAAAAGCTCTTCATCGCCGTGCCGCTTTAAAAAATTCTTGAAGTTAAGGTACGAGGCCTCACGCCCGCTGATCCGGCCGCTATCCAGCATGTGCCTGGTCACGGAACTAAAAGGCCGACCGTTGTTCTGCGCGTAGGTGACAGTCAGCATTCTGCCGTCTTCCAGTCTGATTTTGCCGGAGCCCTGAACATGGAGCGTGAACAACTCCACCGCGTCATCCACCCAAATCAGTTCCAGCCCTTTGCCGCGCAGGACACCTTCGATATCTATTTCGCCGCGGCTGTAATAGGCGACAAATTCGCCGTTTTCCACGCGGCCGACAATGTTTTGTCCGGATGCCGCCGGCCGGGCAATTAAATCAGGCGGCGGCCGGTAGAGCGGGTATCTGTATCTTTGTGTCGGGGTCAGAGAACCGGTGAGCAGCGGCTCGTAATACCCGGTAAAGAGAGCTTTTTTATCCGTATCGCTTCCGCGAGTCGCGTACACATCAAAGTCCGCGCAAATTTTTTGCTTAAGCTCTTCAGCAGTAAGCGGTTGACGGATTACTTCATTAAAAGCGATGAGCGTCTCTTTTAATTTTGCCGCGTCGACCTGCCTGCCTGCTATCTGATAGATTTTCTGGCTGCCGGCGTTTTCATAATAATTGATGCTGCGCTCAATTGCCGCCTCCAGCAGGACAAAGTCAAGGTCGTCGGCGAATTCCACGCGGGAGGAATCAACCGGATAAAAATACGCTAATGGTTTCTCGGACGACGGTGAAGGGATTTGCGGCATGGCGCGCATACAACCGGCAAAAACAGCGCAGATGAGAGCCCAGCGCAAAAAATTGAAGATTGATTTCATAGCTCCATAATCATCGCTGTTTCATCGCAGTAATCCGGATATTTGGAACAGCGGAAACAGTCCGACCATATCTTTTCCGGCAAGGTGGCGCGGTCGACCTCATGAAATCCGAGCTTGGCGAAAAGGTCTTTCTTGTAGGTGAGCGTAAAAACTTTAAACAGCCCCAGGGTGATGGCCTCCGATATGCATGCTTCCACCAGCTCCTTGCCCATGCCCTTGCCGCGGTATTCTTCCTCCACGCAAAGCGAGCGGATCTCCGCGAGATTTTCCCAGATAATATTCATCGCGCAGACGCCGGCCACCTGCTGTTTTTCCTCGTCATAAAAAACAAAAAAATCCCGCAGCGAATTATAAATATCCATGAGCGATCGCGGCAGCATCTCGCCTTTACCCGCCGCCGTATTGATCAGACGGTGAATGCTTTTGACATCATCAATGCGCGCCTTCCTCAACATCATTTCTACTTGCCTTTTTCGCCCTGAGATATTTTCGAACCGCTGATCATTTCACGCGCGTGCTTTCTCGTTGTTTCGGTCACATCCACCCCGCCGAGCATGCGGCTGATTTCTTCCACTTTTTGTTCGTCGCTAAGCTTTTCCACTGAAGTTGTCGTTCTGCCCTTGGCGACTTTTTTGGATACGTATAAATGCTCCTCGCCATAGCAGGCGATTTGCGGCAGGTGCGTGATGCAGACCACCTGATGGTTGGCGGAAACATCTTTCAGTTTTCTGCCCACGATTTCCGCCGTGGCCCCGCCGATGCCGTTATCCACTTCGTCAAAGATAATCGTCGCCACGGAGCCGGTGCGCGCCAGAACATTTTTCAGCGCCAGAATAATGCGTGAAAGTTCGCCGCCCGACGCTATTTTATTGAGCGGCTTCATGTCTTCGCCCGCGTTGGCCGCCAGATAAAATTCTATTTCATCCGCGCCCTTAGGCCCGTAGTTTTCGACGCTCTGCCGGGCCGCGTCTTTTTTAAATAACGCTTCAAATGAGGCATGCGGCATGTTCAGTTCATGGATTTCGCGCTCCACCGCGCTCTTGAGCGTCGCCGCCGCTTCTTTGCGGCGTTCGGAAAGAACCAGCGCCTTCTTTTTCAGATCATCGCCGACCGCCGCTTCTTCCTTCGCCAGTTTTTCCAGCTCCTCTTCCACGGAAAAAACCTGCTTTAGCTCTTCTTCGATTTTCTGCTTCTGCAGCAAGACACTTTCCATGGTTCCGCCGTGCTTGCGCTTCAATCTGCCTAGCATTTCCAGGCGCTCATCGATCTGGGCGAGGCGCTCCGGATCGAAAAACAGTTTTTTGCTGTAGTCGCGCAGCGCCAGCGCCGCTTCCTGCAACGAAATAAAATTGGCTTCGATATCCGTATCGGCAAAACCCAAAGAAGCGTCGATATTTTTAATCTGCCTCACCTGGTTTTGCACTTCTTTGATTTTAACGCAGGCGGAATCCTTATCGCCGTAAAGCAAATCATAGGCCTGTCCGGCCAGATCAACAAGCTTCTGGGCGTTGACCAGCACTTTTTTTTCATCAGCCAGCAAATTGTCTTCTTCCGGCTGCGGATTGATATCCGTGATTTCTTTCAGCTGAAATTTGAGCAGCTGCGTTTTTTCGTCGCGGCTGCGCCGCAAATCTTCCAGCTTTTTTATCTGTGATCTGATTTCGATATAGCGGTTATAAATCGACATATATTCGCCCAACAAATCAAGACCGCCGCCAAATTCATCTAGGATATCGATATGATTTTCCGCGTTCAAAATTACCTGATGCTCGTGCTGCCCGCAGATATTGTTGAGCGATTCACTGATGGCGGCAAGATTTGCCAGCGTGGCCATTTGCCCGTTGATGAGCGCCTTGTTTTTACCCGAGCGCGAAATCACCCGGCGGATCACCAGTTCCTCGGAATCGGCAAATCCCATTTCCGCGAGCTTCCGGCGCAGCTCTTTATAATCGCCGATATTAAAAAGCGCCTCCACCACCGCGGAATCCGTCTGCGAACGGATCATGTCGGATGTGGCGCGCTCACCCAGAAGAAGGCTTACCGCGCCGATGATGATTGATTTTCCCGCGCCGGTTTCGCCGGAAATAACGTTGAGCCCTTCGCTGAAGGAAACATTAAGCTCATCAATAATGGCAAAGTTTTTAATGCTCAGGTCGTTCAGCATTTTTTCTTTTCTCCGCTCCGGCAGGCAATCCGCTCCAGCTCAGCTTAGAACGCAGAATTTCCCAGTAGCTGCGGTGTGGCGAGAGAATCAGCTTCACCACGTGCCTTGATTTTTTTATTATCACAGCATCGCCTGATTTTATCTGATATGTTTCCTGTCCGTCCAGCGTCACCGTGGCGCCTTTGCCTTTGGACCAGACAGTGATATCCAAAACGGCTTCGGGCGGGAAAATTATCGGCCGGTTGGTCAGCGTGTGCGGACAGATAGGATTGATGATAATCAAATCCTGATCAGGAAAAACTATCGGACCGCCCGCCGAAAGGGAGTATGCCGTGGAGCCGGTGGGAGTGGAAACGATCAAACCGTCGGCTTTATAGGTGGTAAGATATTCGCCGTTGACCGAAGTTTCCAGTTCGGTCATCCGCGAAAGATTGCCGCGATTGATGACCACATCGTTGAGCGCGTCACCGGCCTTGATTAAACCGTCGCTTTTTTTTATCAGCACCGACAGCATCATTCTTTTTTCCACGGCAAACTTACCGCGCAGAATCAGCTCAAGGGCGGCGTGCATTTCGTTGAGGTTGACTTCGGTAAGATAACCAAAGCTGCCCATATTGATGCCCACGATCGGCGCTTTATAACGCGCGAAGTAGCGCGCCGTGCGCAGCATTGTTCCATCGCCGCCGAGGACAACAAGCAATTGAGCCTTTTTGCCCAATTCGCTCCAGGTCAGCCCCCGCTTCACATGCATTTTCCCGGCTATCTCTTCCTGCAAAAACACTTCCACGCCTTTTTTTTCGAGCCACTTTTTCAGCGCTCCGACATGCCGGGCGATTTTCAGCTTTTCGACGTTGGCCACCATGCCGATTCTGCGGATTTTCATGGGTTTTTTACCTCGGAATATCAAGCTGACTAGCATAAAAAAAACCTCATGTCTACGGAATAAATAAGTGTTTTGCCTAAGTTCGTCGGCAGCAGATTCCTCGCCTGCCCCGGCAAGGATAAAATCTTGACAGCCACGGGATTTTTCAGATAGGTTGCGCGCCGACGAGGTGAATTTTATGGGATTACTCAAAGGAAATTTTACTTTCATGCGTTTTCAGACCGAAGATTCTTTGCCGAAAAATTTTCCGGCTTTCGTGGACAGCCAGATAAAGGCCAACGCCTACCGGCAGGAAAGAAAATCCGCGCGGGAAAAAAACATGGGCTGGGTTTCTCTCACCGACGTGCTCGACGCGGATTTTAAACAAGCCAGCTACAGCCTGGGCGATTACCTGCTTTTTTCCCTGCGCATTGACCGCAAGCTCATTCCCCCAAAACTGCTGAAACTGAAACTGCTGGAGGAAGAAAGGCGCCATCTGGCGCAGAGCGGCAGAGAAAGAATCGGCAAGCAGTCGGCGGCGGCGCTTAAAGAAAAAATAGAAGCGGAAATTCTCACCCGCCAAGAGGCCGTTCCTTCCTTTTATGATGTTTTGTGGTCGCTGGGAAAAAAAACCGTTTATTTTTCCGCGCTGGCCGATAAAGTGGCCGATGATTTCACCGGGCTTTTCAAAAATACTTTTTCGCTAAACCTGAAACGACTCCTCCCGCAGGACATGATAAACAAGGCGGTCAAAGCGGAAACAGGAGAAACGGTATCGTTAATCGGACGTGAATTTTTAACCTGGCTCTGGTTCAAGGCACAGCAGCGTGACGGCAGAATCACGCTTGCCCAGGCCGACGAAGCCCAACTTTATTTTGTGAAAAGAATCGCGCTCGAGGCGGGCGAAGGCGAATACGCGCAGGGCGTTGTCTGCTCGGGCCTGCACGCCGAGATGAAAGAAGCCAAAGAGGCGCTGCGCCTGGGGAAAAAAGTCAAAGAAGCGGGCATCATGCTGATGCACGGAAAAAATGAATGGGAATTTGTTTTCAAGGCGGATACCTTTGATTTTCAGTCGCTGAAGAGTCCGGCAACATGGACAATGGAAAACCAGCAGGATAAAGAAGGTTCGTTGCTGGAAAGAATCTATCTCATAGAAGGAGCGGTTAAAATCATGGATGACCTCTTCGCGGCTTTTCAACAAGCGCGCTTTCAGCCCGGATGGAGCGAAGAGGCGAAAAAAATGTCGGGCTGGCTACAAAAGTAGCTTCGTCGGCAAAATCAGCGCCAGAGATGCGGCTGCAAAATATCCTCCAGCTTTTTTCTCTGCTTTTCGAAATCATTTTTATCCTTCAACGGCGGCAGAATAATTTTCGGATAAAAGTAAATTTTGATTTTCGCAAATGGTTTGGGGATAAAAAACCTGTCCCAGCTTCTGAAATACCAGGCGCGATCCGGTTGCACATATGCGGGGACAATTGCGGCGCCGGCTCCGTGCGCTATCGCGATGGCGCCGCTTTTCACGATACCCGCCGGCCCGCGCGGGCCGTCCAGAATATGCGCGCCCAGCTCTTTTGTCTTCAGCATTTCAATCATCTCTTTCAGCGCGGCCTTGCCGCCGCGGGAAGATGAGCCTCTGGCCACGGAAACGCCGCCGGCTTCGACAATTCTTGTGCCAATATCTCCGTCCAGACTGCGCGATATCATCACGCACGGATTATATTTTCTGTATTTCGCCAGAAACTTGACGGCGATAAAAAAGTGCTGATGCCACAGGCAAATCAAAACCCGGCCGCCTCTATCGAGTTCTTCCGCCCACTGCCTCTCGTTTTCCATTCTGACCCGAAACGTCAAGGAATAGAGACGAATCAGTCCGTAAAGCAAAACGCCCGCCGCTCTGGTGGCGGCGATTTTTCGTATTTTTTTCAGCATGTCCTGAAGATTTCCCGTGTGTTACCTTAGCAAAACTTTTGCCCGGGCACAAATTTAATTTTACTTGCCTATCGGACCTTTTATAGTTTAAATAAAAAACCGATAACAAAAACATTGCGCGCGCCGAAAGGGCCTCTGCCATGACCGATCCAGCGTTAATTGCCGCCATGAACAAGCCGGATTTTTATCCGCACAAGCCAAAATCCGTGGAACTGGCGCAGACGCTCATCTCCTATGTTTTCATCGCCGGCGA
>JBBIHZ010000105.1:0-6808 GCA_037446735.1 Deltaproteobacteria bacterium | reverse complement strand
GTGATGCCCGCCAGTTCTTCATACATATCGATTACCGGAGCGCCATCAAGCAAGGGAGCAATTTTACCGAAAAGTTCAGTGAAATGCGGCGTCGAACTGTGCTCTTTGAGCGCTTCCTTATCCGTATATTTTTCATAAAAGAGAAATTTCCCCGCTTCTTTTTTCGCGCGGTGCAGCGTGTACATCAATGTGTTTTTTTCCGCGTCAACCTTGGGAATGATTCCTTTTAACACTTGTTCCAACTCTTGCTCCATTCCCACCTTGGCCTTCATTACCGCAACTACAACCAGCATGATTTCCTCCTCGTTGATGATATTTTTAAATGTGTTTTTTGCGAATCATTTTCCTCAATTTTACCAAAAATACTTACCGTTTTTACCTCTTCTTTTTGTCCGGTTTCTGTCTATATCTTCATGCCTCCGTCACAGAAAATCACCTGCCCGGTGATAAAAGAGCTTTCATCAGAGGCAAGGAAAAGCGCCAGATTCGCGATATCTTCCGGTGAGCCCTTGCGGTTCATTGGAACAAGAAAAGGCAGCATCGCGTCCATCTGCTTGATTGTTTCCTCGGGCATGCTTTTCATCATATCCGTCCAGATCATTCCGGGAGCGATCGCGTTTACATTAATTCCCTTGGGCCCAAGCTCTTTGGCGGCGGTCTTGGTCATGCCGATAACGCCCGCCTTGGTCGCCGAATAGTTGAGCTGACCGGCGTTGCCCAGCGCGCTGGTGGAAGAGATATTGATTATTTTGCCGCAACCTTTTTGCCGCATATGTATGCCCGCGCATTGAATGCCGTAAAAAACGCCGGTGAGGTTGACGGCGACAACCTGATCCCACTGCTCATCTGTCATTTTGTGAAGAATGGCGTCGCGCGTGATGCCGGCGTTATTTATCATAATATCCAAAGTGCCGTATTCTTTTACGGCGGTGTCCACCATTTGCTGCACAACGGCCCGGCTTGCCACGGAACCGATGACCGCGACGGCATTTCCTCCCTGGGCTGTAACCTTTCCCACAACATCTTTCGCGTCCGCTTCATTGACATCGCTGACGATAATCTTGGCGCCCTCCTTAGCAAAGCGCAAAACTATACCTTCGCCAATGCCGCGTCCCGAACCGGTGATCACAGCCACCTTATCCTTTAATCTCATTTTTGCCTCCTTAAAACGGTATTCATAAAAGCCATAATTGAATCTGTAATCACATACAACCAAAAAATTAAATCGTCCATGATAATTTTTATTTATTACCATCACTGTTGATAATCTTCTTTCCTTCCTATAATATGCGCGATAATAAAACATGAAGAGGAACTGACAATGAATTTATCAAGATTTTCGCTGGAAGGCAAAGTGGCTCTGGTAACCGGCGGCAGCCGCGGCATCGGGCGCGCGAGCGCCCTGGCGCTGGCTGATGCCGGCGCGCACGTTGTGGTCAGCAGCCGCAAAATTGCCGACCTGGAACCGGTGGCCCAAGAAATTCGCGCTCGGGGCGTCAAGTCTTTGGCCATCGCCGCGCATAACGCAAAAAGTGAAGAATCAAAAATGCTTATTGAGCAGATTATCAGGGAATTTGGTCGTATCGACATTTTGATGAATAACGCCGGCACGAATCCGTACTATGGTTCGCTTCTTGAGCAGGATGAAAAAACATATGACGTCACCATGAATGTCAATCTCAAGGGCATTTTGTTTTTGAGTCAGCTTGCGGCAAAAATAATGAAGGATCAAGGCGGCGGATCAATTATCAACATCTCTTCGATAGGTGGATTAAGAGCGGGCGATCTGGGTGTCTACTCGGTAACCAAGGCGGGGCTGATTATGCTGACACAGGTAATGGCCAAGGAATGGGGGCAATATAACATCCGCGTCAACGCTATCGCGCCGGGCATTATCAAAACACGCCTGAGCGAAGCGCTCTGGAAAGAACCGGAGGTTAATGAAAGAGCGCTGGGACAGATTCCGATGATGCGTCTCGGGGAGCCGGATGAAATCGCCGGCGCGGTTGTTTATCTGGCCTCACCCGCGGCAAGTTACGTGACCGGCGCCACACTGGTAATTGACGGCGGCAGGGTACATGGAGAGCCGGCGCACCTGCAAAAAAATAAACAATTTTAATCGTCGCGTGTGCGTTAATTTGCCGGAAAAACGCCTGTTTGCCTACGGCACCGCTTCGAAATAGGCGTTGCTTATTCCGTCAAGCAGCTGCAGCGCCTTTATTTTAACAACGACGATTTCCGCATCCGGGTCATCAAGAAGAGCACGTAAATCGGGATGCTTTTCTCGCAAAAGTTCTCGTATTACCTGCTTTTTTTCCTCCGGGGTATCTTTTTGGAATATCCCGGTGACCGTCAGTGCGAGGGAGCGCTTTTTGCCTCGCAGGTGAGATGTTTCACGTGAATCAATGAGCAGGCTCACGGCGGGATTTTTTGTAAGATTCTGATATTTTTTGGTATTTTTCTGGCTTACCATATAAATTTCTTGACAGTCCGCATCCGCGGCATAAGACATCAACGAGCAGTGCGGACTGGCGCCGGAGACGGTGGCCAAAACACAAACAAGATTATTTTCAATTAATTCTTTTATGTCCGCGCGCATGTTTTATTTTTCCGCTTATCCATAATCATAAAAAACACAACTGCCGCTGAAAACGACGGCAGTTGTGCGATAATTCATAACCCATCCTGACAAAAGGCTAGGCAGCCCCTCCGCCGGAAACAAAACCTTTGGAAGGCGGACCGGTGTCCGCGGGCGTCCCCGCGATCTGCGCCAGATAAGCGGCGCCCAGTTTCTTCAGATGATCGCTGACATTATCAAAATAATTATAATGTGCCTGCTCTTCATCGGTGATTGTTTCAAAAAGTTTCATGCTGATGCTGTCGCCGTTTTCCCGGCAGACCAGATGAAATTTGTTGTAAGCGTCTATCGTGTCATCTTCCAGTTTAGCGTCAAAGGGAAAAACAACATCGATCTTCTGCGCCTTGGTTACCTTCCCGTCCAATTCAGGTGTCGGCTCGCCGCCCAATTCCTTGATGCGTTCGGCAAACATCTCGGCATGCCGCATTTCATCGATGGCGATAAGTTTTACTTTTGCCGCCAGATCGCCGTAATCCATATCGTCCAGATTGTAATGCTGATTCATGTATTGATGAATGGCGTAAAGCTCCATCGATCTGGCTTTATTGAGCACGTCTATGACTTTTTTCTTTTTCGCTTCCCTCGCTTCTTGTACCATGGGTGCCTCCTTTTCTTGACTTAAAATTAATCCTTTTTCAAATATCGCCTCATTCCAGCTTAAATAATTCCTGAGATTCGTTCCAATCAAATAATATCGCGGCGTTGGAAGTTATATCTCTGATAATAAAGACGTAGGAATCAATATTTTCCGCGCTGTCTTTTACCGGCTGGACATTAAGGGAAAATATGCCCGGCTTTCCCGCTTCCTGACTTTTGACGATGAAATAATTGCTGTTATGGTACGGATAAATATCCTTTTTGAAAGTATTTTTAAAATGATTGAGAATATTTTCCGGCTCTTGCTTCATGCCCAAAAAATCTTTGGCGCGCGCGTTGATCACCATCGGCGCGAAGTTATCATCGGTAATGATGATGCCCTCATCCAGCCTGTCGACAATATTCAGAATCTTTCGTTTTTCGAATATCTGGTTGCGCAGAGAAGCGAGCCTGATCTGCGATTCGACCTTGGCCAGCAATTCATCAACGTCAAAAGGCTTCGTGATAAAATCATCCGCCCCCAGACGCAGCCCCTTGAGCCGGTCTTCTCTGTCCGCCAGCCCGGTGATGATGATCACCGGCAGAGACTGCAGTTTCCTGCTGTCACGGATGTTTTTTAAAACATCAAACCCGGATATACCTGGCATCATCACATCAAGTAAAACCAGATCAACATGTTCGCCTTTTAAAATCTCCAGCGCGCTTTCGCCTGTCGGCGCCTGCAAAACGTTATAACCTTTATCCGTCAGCAGTCCGCAATAAAACTCCCGATTCATTTTTTCATCATCAATGGCCAGAATAGTCTCGGACATTAATATGAGCCTCCGGCTTCCGCTCAGCTACGCAAGTTATTGGGATTAATCCTTATTTCTATGAAGTATAGAAAGAACTTCTTCACCTGTCAATGGAATAAATAACTGTGTTAACAGTAAATAGAAAAGTACTTGTTTACGGTTGAAAATTGTCCGATAATATACACGTAAAACAGTGGATTAAATTATAAGATTTTTTGCTATATCAATTGAAGAGGATAATTTGTTATGTCAATTCCGGAAAAATATCTGGCGATTAAAAATAAGTTCGCTGAAGCTTTAAGGACGGGTAATTTTTCCACCACCGCGGCGATTCCGCTGGATGATTTGAAAATGGCCAAGATTCATTTGAGTTCCGAAAACGGCCAGCCCTATTACACCCTCTTGCTGAACACTATAACGGAAAAAGAAAAAACTCTTGTTGAAACCAAGGAAGGAGTTAAGGTTGCCGGTGTCGAATCCAATTACGCCAGGAATCAGCATATTTATCTGGCGCATCGTTTTACCGAAGATCCGCTTTTGGCAAGTCTGAAGAAAATAATAGAAAGGCAAAAGTATTTCTGGGTTACGGCAAAAAACAATGATCTGGGCAAAATTTCCTCGGACGTTTTGGCGAAAATTAAAAAAAGCGGATTTTTTATCGCGATTATGACCCATCAACATGCGCTTAAAGACGGAAATTATACGGCCAACAGCTGGGTGCTTGAAGAAAAAGCAGCCGCTTTGGCCTTCGGCCATCGGCCGATTATTATGCTGGAGGAAGGCGTGGAAAGACATTACGCGGGCTACGTTCAATCCGAGGAGCAAATAATTCCGTTCACCAAAGCGAACTTCGAGATCAAAGCGGAAGGCGCCGTAAAAACAATCGACGCGACATTTAAAAAATTTATCAACCAGGGATTGATTTAAATTATAAGAAAAACTTTTTTCTTGATATAAAAAGCAAAAAAGGTGCAATTTTAATTATTGCACCTTTTTTGCTTTATGCTGCTTGGCAAAAGCTTATTGCCTTATTATTATGTATAGAGATAAATTTACTTTTTCACCCCGGTGAATTTGCCCTTTTCCTCGCCGTCCCAATCGATATCGCCGGACATTTTATTGCCTTCGGCTTTTCCCTTGTAAATCGTCTTGCGGCCCTGCATGGTATATGTCATTTCAAAATTATTGCCCTTGACACTACCTGTCATCGGCGCCTCACCGAAATATCCCCTGTATGTTCCAGTTAATTTATCGCCATTCTGTTTTATAACAAAAATCGGCGCGCCTGTCTGTCCCGAATCAGCCTTAACATCCAAATCCCATGTTCCGGTCAGGTCTACTTTATCCTGTGCCAGAGAGATCCCCGCTCCCGCTACTACGAACAAAGCAATCATGCATGCGATTAAAAAATTTATTTTTTTCATACCCCCTCCTTATGTTTGTTTTTCTTTATCTAAAAATTACTTCTTTTTCACTTATCATAGAACTTTATCATGGACAATAATAAACATGGCGCTTGCCGCCGGCGCTAAATGTTCTTATATTTCGGGCACATCAATATTAGATGAAGCGAACGGGCGTTCGCAAGATTTACACCGCGTCCGGCAACGAAGTCTTATGGAGAGTTTGTTTTTTGGCTAATTATTTGCCGGGGAAAAAGTAATGATGTTTTTATCCGCGTTTCTTTTGACGCGTCCTTCACTTTCCAGATAACGCAAATGCGCGATGGCTTCACCGGTGGCGAACCACTTCTGGGCGACGGGAAAATCTTCCCACTTTTCACAATCAATGTCCCAAGTCATGCCGGAGGCTATCTCGTAGGCGTTTTTTTCCGCGCGTCCGATAACATCCATTACCTCATCGGCGCGGATTAAGTGGTGTTCCTTCAATTCTTCTATTCTGGATTTCAGGTCGGTAAAGAATGTACGGTGTCCGGGCAGAACAATATCCACCGGAAAATCATATACTTTGTCCAGGCTCTCCATATAGTTTTTGAGGGAGTTTATCTGATAAGCCCACGATTCGATATGTGGGGTTATGTCGTATAAAATGTGATCGCCGGAAAATAATATTTTTTTATCTTCATCATAAAGACAAATATGCCCTGCGGTATGACCCGGCGTGGCAATGCATTTCAGACTATAATCTCCTATTACGATGATATCATTGTCGTCAACCAAATGAAATTTCGGCACGGTTTTGGGACTGTATTTATAGCCGGGATGATTATGAAGCGCCTTCATCAGCTCATCGGGAGGGAAACCGTTGATTTGCGCGTAATCAATCATATCTTTCCAGCTATTGTCTTTGTCGTAAACCTTCGCATCAATCCTGCTGAAATAAATTTTGCTGTTTTCCGCGGCCAGGCGCGTGACCAATCCGGAATGATCCGCGTGCATGTGCGTGATCATGAAATCCGTTCGGGAAAGATCGATTTTAAGTTCATTCAGACCTTTTTGCATTGCGTCCCAGCAGACTTCACGGTTAAAGCCGGTATCGATGATTAAATTGCGTTTATCCGCCTTGATGACAAAGGAATTGAGTTCTTTAAGAGGGCTGTTGGGCAGGGGCACCTCAATGCGATAGAGTCGCTCTCTTACTTCTTCAATCATTACTAAAAGCATCCTTGCTGTAAGTTACAGCATAAAAATAGCATTTCATGCCGGATAATGCAAACAAGTATTAATTGATGACTAGTTTTTAAAAAAAATAAGATGGTTTAAGTTGCCCTTCTCCCCGAAAATTGTTCCATCGAAAAGAGGGGAATTCTGGCAGAATA
>JBBIHZ010000104.1:1927-6868 GCA_037446735.1 Deltaproteobacteria bacterium | reverse complement strand
AATCGCCGCGCCTTTCTTTATTGATCACGGAATAATAAACCTGTCCGGTGGTAAGGTTGTTGCATTTGCCCATGTTGGTGGAGGTGAATCTTTCGTAGTGCCCCAGATCAAGATCCGTTTCCGCGCCGTCATCGGTCACAAAAACCTCGCCATGCTGGAAGGGATTCATTGTTCCGGGATCCACATTGATGTAAGGGTCAAGCTTCTGGTTGGTTACTTTCAATCCGCGGCATTCCAAAAGCGCCGAAATGGATGCGGCCGCCAGACCCTTGCCCAGAGAAGAAAGAACTCCGCCGGTTACAAAAATAAATTTCGTTTTCATACTTTTCCCTTAATCACTCAGCCGTCTCCGAAATATTCACAGGCGCAATATCTTCACGCGCGCTCTCTTTGCAGATTCTGCACAATGCGCCCGGCCAGATGTTCGATTGTTTCCCCGAACAGATCCGCCAAGGGTATTTTTTCCAGATATTCGTCACGCCAGGCAATGTTATATTCACTGACCATGTTGCGGATGTCATTATAGCGGTAGCCAAGCGCATCAGTTTTTTCCGCAAGCGGCAGCAGATCGTTGTACTCAATATGCAGCAAAAGCAGTTTTTCGGCAAATCCTTTTTCTCCCAAAAGCGGCAAAATCAGGACGGACGCGCCATCGAGCTTGCCGCGACCCACATAAACATTGGCGGTGCTTACGATGGTTCTCTTTGTGCCCATCAGCTGTCTTGATTTCTCCGCCCGTGATTTCATCTGCCTGGCGACTCCTCCTTTTTCCAAAATCACAATAGCCGAATCATCTTTGGGATTCCCCACCTCATCGAGGTTACTCACGCCATAAAGCGTGTGGCCCTTCACGGCAGAAATTGCCGGCTGCATTCTGCCGATGGAAATAATATTTTTATAAGTCAGATTTTTCACGGATATTTTTAGCTTTTCCAAAGTGGCAAAAATAATCCCGATCAGCGCTTTTTCCTTGCGGCTTGTGCCTACCGTCACCGTCTTGGCCTGATGGCGAATGGCGTCAATCGGCCGCGTCAGTTCGTCTATCGCCCTGCCCAGCGTGACATCGAGCAAATCCAGAGGTGATGCAAAGCCCTCTTCGTGCTTAAACTCCTGCTGAAAATCATCAAGTGGCAGTTTACCGGCGGCATATTTCATGAGAAGCGCCAGGTCGGAAATTGTTTTTACGCTCAGCAGGTTGAATGCCCCGTTATTACGGTGTTGGTTGAACGTATGATAAAAATTATTTACAAACCCGCGCATACGCGCATCACTTATTTTTTCGTATAGCGAATATCCGGCTTTTATCTGCGCGGCAAGCACCCCGTTGAACTGATTGCGAAATTCCCTGAATATTTGCGCCTCCGCGTCAATGGCGCAGGCGGCGTAATATCCCCAGAGATGGCCCGCCAGCGCGTTGAGAATCACCGGCAGCGTGCCGGAAGAAGCGGGTAGCTCCACCACCGCGTCGGCGCTGCCATCAAAACGCCTGTCTCCCTCCGGAGCGAAAACGACCACCGCCGCCTTATGAGCCCTGAAAATCGCCACGTCTTTGGCAATATCCTCCAAAACCGGCTTGGGGCTGCCGGCGGCGCAAACCAATATCAGGGGTTCAGCGGACAAATCAATATGCTTTTTGTTTTCCACAATGTCGGCGGAAATCGTTTTATAGCAAAGCTCGCTGAGCTTTATCCTTATTTCGTCAGCGGCGGCTTTATTGGGCCCGCTGCCCACCACGGCCCAGAATTTTTTGGAAATTGTTTTATGCACCGTCGCGGCAATCTCATCTCTCTTTTCAAAGACACGATTCATCAGCCGCGGCGCGCTCTCCAGGTTGTGCAGTTCGCCGGCGATAAAATCATCGCTTCTGGTTTTCATCAACTGCGCAAAAAACAGCGCCAGAATCTGTCCGGCGACAATCTGCGAATAAAAAGCTTTGGTGGAAGCCACGGACATTTCAATATCGCGTCCATCGCTTGTATACAGCACACCGTGCGATTTGCCGGTGATATCCGATTGCCTCCTGTTGACAATGGAAATAATGCAAGCGCCTCTTTCGCGGGCCATGGTCACGGCGCGGTTTGTGTCGGTCGTTTTCCCTGACTGCGTAATCGGAATCACCAGCGTGTCGGACAGGTCGTCTCTTAGTAAGAATCCGCTCATTTCCGAAGCCACTTTAGCGCTGACGTTGATGCCGCAATCGCGCAAATAAACTCCCATGGTATCCGCCACGGCGCTGCCGGCGACAGCCGCCGTCCCATGACCGATAATAATAATATTTTTTATCCGGCTTTTTTGCAGACCCAGGCGCACATTATCCGGAACAACATCCGCGCCCAGATTAAAGGTGACCTGCGGCATGGATTTATCGGCAGGGGAAAGCAGATACTTGCCGCGCAGCGTTCGTCTTACGGAATCGGAGGACTGGGATATTTCCTTGAGGAAAAAATGCGGATAATCACCGCGGTCAATGTCACGCGTGGTAATCTGCGCTTTTTTTATGTCGCTTTCTTTTAATTCAATGACCGCGCCATCATAACCGCAGGCCGTTATACCGCTTAAAAAACCGCCGGCATTCTGGTCAATCACAAAAACCTGTCCCGCCTTTTTGCCGTCGCCATCGGCGCTTATTTCTCCGTTCATCTGTACAAAATGCGGCATCACTTCCACCAGGCCGTAGAGCTCCGAAGCAAACATATACTGGTCGGCGCTGATACCTGCGTAAATCGCCTGCCCGCTTCCCTTGAGCGCCAGATAGGCGCGCCCCGGCTCCAGATTGCTGGTTAACGCGATCGCGTGCGATCCTTCAAAATCGTTGACGGCAAGACGAAAAGCCTCCGCCAGATCAGAACCGGACAAAAGATACTTTTCCACCCGCAAAGGGATAATTTTTGTGTCCGTGGTAACTTCCGCCGAAATCAGCTCCGCGTTTTTTTCCAAAGCTCCGCGCAGTGTCGCGTAATTATCAATGTCGCCATTTAAGACCACATTGATTTCGGCATCTGATCTTTTATAAAAAGGATACTTTGCCCCGGCGCCGCCTATTTTATAATTATTAACCGGATGGCAATTTTCCTGAGTAATAGAGCCGACAGACGCCCAGCGCGTGTGCGTGAGCGCTGTTTCCAGCAATGTTTCAGCGGCGGCAAATTCCCGCAAAACAAGGTCATCCTGAATGGCTTTCCTTAAATCACGGACATTTCTGCCCAACTCACCGACAACAGAAAAAGTTTTGTAGGTGAAAGTCGCCTGGCATGCCTTCCCGGCTGCGTGCGGAATCCCTCGCGTGACACAGACAGAGCCGTGAAGAAGCTCGCCCTCGCCCGCTCGTCGCAGATAATCTTCATACAAATTGTTTTTCTTTAAAGCGGCGAGAATTTTATCCAGATTGTTGTCGGTGAATAAAAAAGCGATCTGCAAACCAGCCGAATCCCTCCCGCGCACTTCCAGACGGTCGAGCGCGTTGAGCAAGAGATTGATTTTACGGTATTTGGTAAACGCGGCCGGACTTAGATTGTTTTCACCGGCGCCGGCCAAAGAGGCAATCTTATCAAAATTGTCAATAATGTCTTTTTCCAAAGACCACTGGATATCTTTCAGCCCGACGAGCCGGCCGCTGATCGCCTCCAAATCCGCCGACGCAAATTGCGCGGCTCGCGTCTCCAGCAATTTTTCTTCTTCGGCCAAAAACGCTTTCATGCCGCCCGCAATTCGGGAGAGGCGCTTTCTTCTGCCGTCATCAAAAAAAATGATTTGCTGCGCTTTTTCCTCCTTGAGCGCCGTTACGGCCTTTTCCAGAAAACCAACAATCTTTGCGCCGCCAAGGTACTTTTCCGCCGCGGCTTTTTTGTTCAAAACTTCCCGCAAGGCGTTGGCTTCAACTTCTTTTGCGTGCTTTTCCAGCTCCGCGTCCGCGGTTAACTCACCGGCTTTATTCCCACTGCTGACGATGGTCATAAGACCGGCAAAGCCGCAATTAAGCCGTTCGGGGCAAAAAGGGAAGAAGATAATTGCCGGACCATGCGCCCGCCGCGGTGATGCGCCGATATATATTTTAACCTCACCGATAAATGCGGCCATTTTTTTTATTATCTTCAACGTATCCTCGAGAATTTTTGTCTGTTACTTTGCTCGCCGATAAAAACCAAGGCACGCGGAAACGGTCTCCTCAACTATATCATTGAGCCAAGCGCTGCCTTTCTGCGCCTGCAGGGGCGTAAGCAGGCGGATTACATCCAGGTAAGAGTCGATCCCGCCGGATTGCTTCTGCATGATTTTAAGAAACGATTCCTTTTTTCTTGTAGAAGTTTTTTGCTCATAGCCGCCGGAGAGGTATTCTTCCATCGCCGGCCAGCTCCGCAGAAACCTGACCTGCGAGCGCCAGGCCCCAACGGAAAACCTGTTTTTTATTTCTCTTTCTTTAACCGCTGACTTTTCGACATTTTGCGCGAAAATTTTCATCTGCCTGATTCTTTCCGCCACCGCCTTATCCAGGACTTCTTGCGCTCCCGCATACAGACATTCATGATACTTATCGCGCACGAAAAATTCCCGGCGCACGTCGCGATACCATTGCCGCAGCGCGAGCAAATTGCCGATATAGGCAATATTGGCGGCGACT
The DNA here is from genome assembly GCA_037446735.1 of Deltaproteobacteria bacterium. Lineage (GTDB taxonomy): Bacteria > Desulfobacterota > Syntrophia > Syntrophales > Smithellaceae > UBA4810. The sequence continues at coordinate 2,250 of JBBIHZ010000104.1, read as the reverse complement.
TTGCGGCTGACATCGGAATAAATTCCCGGGTAAAATTTCCGCGCGGCGGCGCGGCGGGGAGAGGCAGAAACCAGCTTCCCCTCTGTCGGGCAATCCTTACGACAGATTACACCGGCGGAAACAACCGTGCCGTAGGCGATCTGCACCGGCCCGACAAGCGCGCCCTGCCCGCCCAAAAAAATCGGGGCTTCGCGCAGCATCACGCCGCGCGGCACATCCCCGATCAGAGACGGCGTGGCCTTGTCCTGTTGTGGCGTGTAATTAAAATGAATATAAGAACTGCCGACCTCGCTGTGATTCGTACGGCTTGTGCCGCCGGACAT
>JBBIHZ010000104.1:0-1911 GCA_037446735.1 Deltaproteobacteria bacterium | reverse complement strand
AAACAATCGCAAAAATTAATCAGGCTGCCCAGCGTGACATAAGGGAAAAGAATGGTCTGTTTCAGACCGACCGTGTGATTGGCGCCGGATTGTTCTTCCAGGAGGCACCCGGGGCGCACCTGTGCGCCGCTCCCTATCGTCACCCGATTCAGAAAAACCGATTCCGCAAAATATCCGCCTTTCAGCTCAACGCCGCCGCCCAGCTGACAATTAATCAGGGCAACCGGCGCTTCCATGCCGAGTTTCACCCCGGACGATATCAGCGTGTTTTCCCCTCTAATTCTTGCCGCGCCGTAAATAACCAAAGAGGGATCAATTTTTTCCAGATTGACTTCTGCGCCGATTTCCACAGAAAAAGGGGCCGTCATCCGCACCCCTTTTTTCAAGAGCATATTAACCCTGGCGGGCAATGTATCTGTTCTTTCCAGTATTTCAGCCATTGTTCTTATCAGCGATGTTCTTTTTTCTTTTCACAATTCATTCCCAGCTTGGCCATTTTATCGGTAAAGGTGTTGCGGTTCATGCCCAGAAAAACGGCGGCAGAACTTTTTACGTAGTCTGAACGCCGCAGCGCGATTTTAAACAAACCTTTTTCCACAATGGACATTACCTCTTCATAAACCTTGCTCTTGCGGCCACCAGACGCTGATAAGATTGTCGCGATGTCTTCCAGCTTTTTCTCCATAATTTCTTCCACCGCCGCGTATGGCGTTTCCTTTACCTTAAGAACTACTTTCGCCTTCTTTTGCTTTTTTGGCCGCGTTTGCATGAAGATTCCCCTTATAAAAATAAATCAGATAAATTTGAGCGCGTCTCGCGCAGAATATTTTTTTGCCGGATCAGCCCGGCGTTAACTTCAAAATAATAACGGCGGCAATGATCAGCGCCGCGACGTAGCTCATGACAATTACCGACAATCTTTCCACCGGCCGCTTAAGATAATCACGCACTTCCTGCTCCACTCTTTCCTCGTCGATTTTCCGCGTGAGCAGCGAAACCAGCGCGGCATGATCCTGTATCATGTTGGAGAAAAAATGGAATCCTCTGGAGGGGGAGAGCAAAAAATAAACCTTCTTGCCCAGTTCCACCACGCCCAGATGATTTATCTGCGCCCAGTTGAATTCCTTGGTGCGGAAAAATTTCTTCAGGCAGATCTTTTCTTCACCGACGATTATTTTCCTGCCGGCGGCTTCTATGCCGATCAAAAGCAAAATAACAAAGATTGCGCCGGCGCCGAATATCTCCCATTTTTGGGACTTGAATATTGTCAGGATGAACAGCACAAAAAGAAGAATAATGACTGTCCACAAAGGAATTAGAAAAGCCCGGCGGATTTTGAATGTTTCATTTTGCATTTTTCTTTCCAGATTGTTTTGAAAAAAGGTTTATTGTTTCCTGATAAATGTTCCGCTCTTGCCGCCGGTTTTTTCCAGCAGCATTATTTCGCCGATCACCATTTTTTTATCCGCCGCCTTGCACATATCATAAACAGTCAGCGCGGCGACGCTCACAGCGGTCAACGCTTCCATCTCCACACCGGTCCTTCCGATTGTTTTAACTTCCGCCTCGATATTAACGCGCGACTTTTTATAGTCAATTTCCAGATTCAGCTCTATATCCGTAAGCGCCAGCGGATGGCAAAGGGGGATCATCTCGCCCGTCTTTTTCGCCGCCATGATTCCCGCGATTCTTGCCGTGCCCAAAACGTTGCCCTTGGTCATTTTTTCTTTCGCGACCAGAGCCAGTGTTTTTTTATCCATCGTGACAGAACCGCGGGCTTTTGCCCGGCGCAGCGTCGCCTCTTTTGCCGTTACATCGACCATCTGTGCCTGGCTTTTATTATCGATATGGGAAAGCTTTCGCATTGCAGTCACTAAAGCGGATTTTATTTATTGAATCAAGCCATTTTTT
>JBBIHZ010000103.1:0-6926 GCA_037446735.1 Deltaproteobacteria bacterium | reverse complement strand
TCTGGAAATGCGCATGAAATGCGGTATCGGCAAATGCGGGCGTTGCAACGTCGGCAGCAAATACGTTTGCAAGGACGGGCCGGTATTTTCATTGGCGGAGCTCGACAAGCTGACACCCGAATACTAGTTTCCTCACATCATTAAAAAATTGATAAATTTTCCGGGATCGTGTTTTCGGGCGGAGGAAAAGTATCCGTCGGCGGTTTTTTGTCAAGTTTGAATTTGCGGTTTGTTTTTTTATGTGGTAGCAAGAGCTTCGACCGGAAAATTATCGAGGAGATGTTTGATGTCACAGGCAATAACGCCATATCTGGAAATGTCGCAGGCAATTATGGAGGCTGGCGGCGAGGCGCTGAAGAAATGCTATCAGTGCGGCACCTGCTCCGGCACATGCCCGTGGACGCAGATAACGCACTTTAATATTCGTAAACTGGTGCGTTACGGACAGCTGGGATTTGACGGCATTGAAGATTTCATGTGGGGATGTTCCACCTGCAAATTTTGCGTGGATCGCTGTCCCCGTGGCGTGGAAATCATCGATATCGTCACGGCCATTCGCAATGTCTACAGCGGCGGCGGCTTGCTGCCGCAAAGTCTGCGCGCTTTTGTCGGTTCTTTGTCGGCGCGCGGCAATCCTTGGTCGGGCGACCAGACAAAGAGAAACGACTGGGCCGGACAGAAATATCCTCTTTATGCTCCGGAAATGGAATATCTTTTCTGGACATGCTGCACCATTTGCTATGATCCGCGCAATGTCCGCATCGCGAAAGCGACGGCTGCTTTGTTGAATGAGACCGGTGTGAGTTGGGGGCTTCCCACGGTGGAAGTAAACTGTTGTGGTGAAAGCGTCAGGAAAGTCGGTGATCTGGATTTATTTGCGCGCCTTAAACAAAAAAACCTGGAATATTTTCAGTCACAGAATATAACCAAAATGATTACAGTATCCCCTCATTGTTTGGCCACTTTTAATAAAGAGTATGGTGAAGATTATACAGTTATGCATTTCACGCAACTTCTGGATAGGCAGATCAAAGAAGGAAAATTAAAACCAAAAAAAGATTTCGGTGGCGTTAAAGTAACGTATCATGATCCCTGTTATCTGGGGCGCCACGGCGGTGTTTATGATCCGCCGCGCGATGTGCTTAAAGCCATACATGGCCTGGAATTGCTTGAAATGGAACGCAGCCGCGAACAAAGTATGTGCTGCGGCGGCGGCGGCGGCGGGCTATGGATGGAAAAACTAAAAGGCGAGCGCCTGAGCGATTTGCGCGTTGAAGAAGCGCTGGCAACCGGCGCAACGGTTTTGGCGACGGCTTGTCCTTATTGTATCACCATGTTTGAGGACAGCATCCGGACGCTAAATGTGGATGACAAAATTGCCGTCAAGGATATAGCGGAACTGTTGCTGGAGAGCATGGAAATTAATATTGACGAACCTGTTGAGGATGTTTGCGCAACTGATTAAAAGTATTGTCATGTATTATTTAGCGCCAAGAAGCGGAGAAGTGTTGTGAGCAGAATAGGTGTTTTTGTCTGCCATTGTGGTTTGAATATTGCCAAGACGGTGTGTGTCGGCGAACTCGCGCATTTTGCCGCCGGCTTGCCGGATGTGGTTGTGGCGAAAGATTATCGGTTTATGTGTTCCACGCCCGGCCAGGATATGATTGCCAACGATATGAGGGAACATCGTCTGGATCGTGTGATTGTTACCGCCTGCTCGCCGCTGATGCATGAACATACTTTCCGCAAAGTTATCGAAAAAGCCGGCCTTAATCAGTATATGCTGACCATTGTCAATATCCGCGAACAGGTTTCTTGGGTAACCGGTGATGTAGAGGAAGGGACAACCAAGGCAAAAGCTCTGCTCAACGGAGCTGTTTACCGCGCCCGGCTATTGGCGCCGCTTTCCTCGCGCGTGATTGATGTTAATCCCGATGTAATGGTTGTAGGAGGCGGCATCGCCGGCATTCAGGCTGCTTTGGAACTGGCCAATACAGGTAAAAATGTTTATCTGGTGGAGAAAAATTCAACAATCGGCGGTCATATGGCGCAATTTGATAAAACCTTCCCCACGCTGGATTGTTCCGCCTGTATTTTGACGCCGAAGATGGACGCGGTTTTGCAGCACCCCAATATAACGCTTTTAACTTATTGCGAGGTGAGTGAAGTTAAGGGGTACGTCGGCAATTTTGATATCACGGTGCGCCAGAAGGCGCGCTATGTAAATCACGATAAATGCAACGCCTGCCTCGCCTGCACGGAGAAATGTCCCGGTAAGGGCATCTCTGACTGGGATGAGGGGCTGGTTAAACGCAAGGCGATTCATATTCCTTTTCCCCAGGCCGTGCCGCAAAGACCAGTTATCGATCGTGATTCCTGTACGTATTTTCTGAAAGGCAAATGCCGTCTGTGCGAAAAAGTCTGCGAGCAGAAGGCGATTGATTTTGAGCAGCATGATAGTTTTCTTAATTTCAAGGTTGGCGCGGTTATCGTGGCGACCGGCTATGATCTGATGGACACCAGGCCGCTGGTTCAGTATGGCTACGGAAAATATCCGGGTGTTTATCACGCGCTGGAAGTGGAAAGGTTGTTCAATTCCGCCGGGCCCACGAGCGGAAAGGTAACGATGCGTGACGGCAAGGAGCCGCAGGCTATCGCCATTTTGCACTGTATCGGCAGCCGCGATAAGAATCATTATGAACATTGCAGTCGCGTTTGTTGCATGTATTCCCTGAAATTCGCTCATTTGTTCAGGGAAAAGACGTCCGCCGATGTTTATCAGTTTTATATCGATATCCGGGCGGCGGGAAAAGGATACGAAGAATTTTATAACCGCATTATCGAGGAAGACGTCAAATTTATCCGCGGCAAGGGCACGCGCGTGGCGCCGAGCGTGGACGAACCGGAGCGCCTGGTTGTCGAGGCGGAAGATACGATAACGGGAAAATTCGTCCGGTTGCCCGTGGACATGGTGGTGCTTTCGCCGGCCATGGTTCCTAGGAATGATTACAAGGAAATCGCGCGGCTCTTTAATCTGAGCACGGACAAATACGGATTTTTCATGGAGCGGCATCCTAAACTCGCTCCTTTATCCACGATGTCGGAGGGTATTTTTATCGCGGGCGTGTGCCAAAGCCCCAAAGATATTCCCGATACCGTGGCTCAGGCCAACGGCGCGGCCGCGGAAGCGCTCACCATCGTCTCCCGGCAGAAGATGGAGCTGGAAGCGACAACAGCTCTGATCAACCCTGCTTCCTGCTGCGGCTGCCAGAATTGCGTGCGCGTATGTCCTTACGGCGCGCCGTTCTTCAATGAACAAAAGGGTGTTTCGGAAATCAACGAAGCCCTGTGCAAGGGCTGCGGCCTTTGCGCTTCAGTGTGTCCTTCTTCGGCCATTATTGCTCGTCACTTCACCAACGAGCAGGTTTTGGCGGAAATGGAAGGATTAATGGAGTTTTAAAATTACGTTCTTGTCATCGCGAGGAGCATAGCGAAACGGCGATCTCTTAAAGAGTTGGATTGCTTCGCTTCGCTCGCAATGACAATTTAAATTTGGAATAAGGATTTCGGAAGAAAGGTTTTTCATGTCATTTGAGCCGAAAATACTGGGCATTGCCTGCAACTGGTGCACGTACACGGGCGCGGATCTGGCCGGGACCACCAGACTGCATTACCCGCAGAATCTCCGGGTGGTCCGCGTTATGTGTTCCAGTCGTATTAATCCTTCGTTTATTTTCCGCGCGTTTCAGCTGGGGGCGGACGGCGTGCTGGTGGGCGGCTGCCATCCGGGCGATTGCCACTATAACACGGGAAATCTTTACGCCAGAAGGAGACTGGCGGTGACGAAAAAGATACTGGAGTTTGCCGGTCTGGAGCCGGAGCGCTTCCGCGTGGAATGGATTTCCGCCTCGGAAGGAAATAAGTTCGCGGAAGTGGTTACCGAATTTACAGCGCGGATAAAAGAGCTTGGTCCGCAGCAAAAGCTGAAAATAGATGAGCTTCTGGAGAAGATATGACCGATTTCAAGCAGATCGAAAATAGTCTGAAAAGGGAAGCAAAAAAATTGCTTGAATCGGCCGAAGTGCCCGTGGTTTTGGCCTACGCCCGCGGCTATGATGAAAAACACCCCATGCCTTTTGCGGCTAAATCTGTGGCGGACGTGGAAAAGATTGTATTTAACGAATACTGCAATTTCAATATGGCCAGATACATCATGCGCTTTCCAGACGCGGCTAAAATTGCCGTCGCGGCCAAAGCGGCGGACAGCCGCGCGATTGTCGTGCTTATTCAGGAAGAGAAAGTCCGGCGGGAGGATTTGGTTATACTGGGGATTTCGGCCTCCGGCATGAAAGATCCCAAAACAGATCAGTTGATAGACAGCAGAACAACCGGCGGTCTTTATAATCCTGTGGAGTATGATATTTTACTGGGAGAAGAAATTCGCGGACAGAAGATTGTTTCGCCCTATGAAGTGTTGGCCGAATATGAGGCAATGGATAAAGAGGCGCGCTGGGCTTTTTGGAAAAGCCAGTTGGATAAATGCATCCGCTGTTACGCGTGCCGCAAGGCCTGTCCGATGTGTTATTGCGATCCGTGTTTTATCGATCAGAATAAACCAAGATGGGCGGATAAAGCTCCGCAGTCGCCCGGCAACATGATGTATCATCTGACGAGATTTCACCATCTGGCCGGCCGCTGCATTGACTGCGGCGAATGTTCGCGCGCCTGCCCGGTGGATATTCCCCTGTATCTTTTCCATAAAAAAGTTGCCAAGGAATGCGAGGAAATGTTCGGTCAGGCCGCGGGGATGAAGTTGGAAGACAAGCCGGTGCTGGTTGATTTCCGTGTGGAAGATTCCGATCAAATTCTTAAGTGAGGTAAGTTTTTTGCTGAAAAAAATATCCATTAAGAAGATAAGTGATCTGGCAGTGGCCCTGATGGAAAAAGGAACGTTGCTGGCGCCGGTCAAAGACGCGGCAGGGCACAATTTCGCCGAGCTGAAAGACCAGCAGCAGCTTGATCTGAATTATTATAATACGATTGTCAGCCCGAAAACCGTTTTTCTTCCGCAGAAAGAAGATTTTATCAAATATGAAACGGGAAAACCTATCATAGAGGCGCAGTCGGTTGACTTAAATATTAAGGCAACATTTTTGCTCGGTGTCCGTCCCTGCGACGCAAAGAGCTTTCAGATCATGGATATCCATTTTCGCGCCTCCGGAATCATCGATCCCTACTGGCAGCAAAGAAGAGATGCGACGGTAATATTCGGCTACGCCTTTGATCTGGATATTCCCGCGCAGGATGCCGATTTTTATCAGACGCTGGGTATCGGCGCCGCCGATCCTGAAGGCAGCGACGTATTTATGGTGAAAAAAGGCGAAGATTTGCTCTTGGGCGCTGTTACGCCGAAAGGAGAAGAAATACTGGCGCAGCTTGCAATGCTCGGCGAGGGCAAGCCGGCGGATAAAAAATATTTTGAAGAATATATTAAAAAAGGAAGCCAGCATCAGACGCGCAATATGTGCCTGGATCCGCAGGTGATCGCCAAGAAGCTGGAAGATATTTTTCATTCAGGCGAGTTCTGGCAGGCGCAGTCTGCCGCCTGCCTCAGTTGCGGCATCTGCTCTTTTGTCTGCCCGACCTGTTACTGTTTTGACATTTGCGATGACACGCTTTTCAGCCAGGGTGTGCGCCGCCGTGTTTGGGATGCCTGCATGTTCACGGATTTCACGCTGGAGGCCAGCGGGCATAATCCCCGCACGCAAGTTTATCAGCGTCTGCGGCAGAAAGTTTGCCATAAATATTCGTTTCATGTGCGCAAGTATGGCGTTATTTCCTGCGTGGGCTGCGGCCGTTGCACGAAGTATTGCCCGGTGAACATTGATATTTATTCCATAATAGAAGACGCGATGAAGGCGTGATTTTTTAAAAGGGCTAAAAATAAATGATTAACAAAAATCCCTACATTCCTGTTCCGGTCAAAGTAATCAAAATCATTGATGAAGTGGATACGCACGATATCAAGACATTCCGCCTTTCTTTTTTAAATAAGGAAGACGAAGCAAACTTCAAATATCTTCCCGGGCAGTTCGCGGAGATTTCCATTTACGGCAAAGGGGAATCTCCGATAGGCATTGCTTCTTCTCCCACTGAAAAGGGATACATCGAGTTCACGGTAATGCGTATGGGCACCGTCGTCCCCGGAACGGTCACCTCCGCGCTGCATGATTTGGACGAAGGGGCGCAAATAGGAATCAGGGGGCCTTTGGGCAATTCTTGGCCGATAGAATTTCTGGAGAAAAAAAATATCGTGGTGGTTGGCGGCGGGTTCGCTTTTACGACGCTCCGCTCGCTAATTAATTACATGCTGTATGAGGACAACCGCAAACGTTTCGGTGAAATCACCGTGATTTACGGCGCCAGAAACCCGGGATTGCTTTTATACAAAGATGAACTTGCAGCCTGGCAAAAAAGAAGCGACATAAAAACAATTATAACCGTTGATAAAGGCGATGAATCATGGCAGGGGTGCGAAGGTTTTGTGCCCGCCGTGTGCAAGGAAATAGCTCCGTCTCCCCAAAATGCCTTGACCGTGATCTGTGGTCCGCCGGTGATGATTAGATTCACGCTGCCGGTTTTCTTTGAGCTCGGATTTTCCAAAGAAAACATTCTAACTTCATTGGAAATGCGCATGAAATGCGGCATCGGCAAATGCGGCCGTTGCAATGTCGGTTACAAATACGTCTGTTCCGACGGCCCGGTATTTTCTCTCGCTGATCTGGAGGAATTGCTGCGCGATTTCGCCACCTATAAATAAATATTTATCGCTGCTCCGTCTTAGTCAAAGCTTTCGTAACTGTTAATCAGCAGACGAAACACGATCCTGCTTCCAGAGTCAAAGATTATTGATTCATCGGATAAAC
>JBBIHZ010000102.1:3889-6959 GCA_037446735.1 Deltaproteobacteria bacterium | reverse complement strand
AACATCATCTGGCGGAAAATACTATTAAATGCCATTATTGCGATTACCGCCAGAAAGCCATGCCGCAGTGTCCATCCTGCCGGGGAAGCCACGTGATCAGCTACGGCGCGGGCACGCAGAAGCTGGAAAAAGAAATAGAAAAACTATTCCCGACCGCGCGGGTGCGGCGGATGGATGCCGACACCTCCTCCGGCAAGAACATACAGGAGAAAATTCTCGAAGCTCTCCAAAACAGGAAGATCGATATCCTTGTCGGCACACAGATGATCGCCAAAGGACATGATTTTCCGCTGATCACCCTGGTCGGCGTTGTTGCCGCGGATACTTCCTTGAACATGCCTGATTTCCGCGCGTCGGAAAAAACTTTCCAGCTTTTGACGCAGGTGGCTGGCCGCAGCGGACGCGGCAAAAACCCGGGCAAAGTAATCATTCAAACTTTTAATCCGCAGCATTTCGCGTTGCGTCACGCGCAACTTCATGACTACAAATCATTTTACGATGAAGATCTTGATTTTCGCCGGACTTTCCGATATCCGCCTTTCGGCCATCTCGTCAACATTCGTCTGTCTTCGGCAAAAAAAGATGAGTTGCTTCGCGTTTCCCGGAGGCTGGAGAAAAAAGCAAAAAGCTCGTCAAGCGCTTGCCCTGAACCGGTGGAAATAACCGGTCCCGCGCCGGCCCCTTTGGCTAAATTAAGCGGCCGTTACCGTTACCAGATGCTTTTAAAAGGCGCGCAGATAAACACATTGCGCCGGCTGGCGCAGGAACTGCTGCAGAACCATAAAAATAATTTTGTAAGGATGGCCGTGGATGTTGATCCGGAAAACTTTATGTGAATCCACGCTTTTTATAACGGACTCTAAACTATCCCTGAATTAAGTCGCCAGATGGAAAAATTAAGAACAGCGGCAAAACTCACCCACAGAAAATAAGGAACGAGCAGCAACACCGCTGGGCGATAAATACGCGCGAAAAGAAGAATTGTCGCCAAAATTGCCGCCCACAATAAGCAAATATCGGCAAAGGCCAGCGCCGGGCTGTGCAGGCCGAAGAAAAACCAACTCCAGACGACATTAAAAATTAATTGCATCATAAAAACTGTGATTGCCGCGGACGATAAGCGCGCGGATCGTCTTTCCCAGATTAGCCAGAGAGCGACGCCCATCAGCACGTAAAGCACTATCCACACCGGCGCAAAAACCCAGCCGGGCGGCGTCCACATCGGCTTAACAAGCGTCGCATACCAGGCATCGGGACGATTTACCGCTCCGGAAATCATTCCTGCCGCTAACGTGATAAACACGCACGCAAAAAGAGACGGATACGATTTTTTCATTATTTTTCGCTAATAATACAAGGAATTATTATTTACCGCTGGATCTTCGCCAGGTAAACACCCACTTATTGCCGACTTTCTTATAAAGAAAAATATCTTCTTTGAATTTCCCCGCCCGTTCGGTGCTATAGCTGGTGTCGGGACGAAAACTGATCTGCACGCGGTAGGTATTGGAACTTTTTTCCAGAGGGTTCATTAAAACAATTTCTCCTGTCGGATATACCTTCTGAAAATCTTCTTTAATTAAATCTACGGAAGGCTGATCACCGCAACCAAAGAGAAAAAATACGGCAAAAATTAATAACCACTTCTTCATAATTTCCTCCTTAATCTATGATCCTTAATATGTTGCCCATACCTTCCCCCCGTAAGGCACACTGTTACGGTTTTAATACTACAAAACTATCATTATTTCAAAACAAAAAGATACCTTGACACTACGGCCTTTTCCTCTATGATGTTCAGCCGATAAACTAAGGAAGATCGGTTATGAATCCGCTACGCATTGTTTTTATGGGCACACCATCATTTTCCCTGCCGGCTCTCCAGATGCTGCATATCGCAGGATATGAAATTGCCGGCGTCATCACGCAGCCGGACCGTCCTCAGGGCCGGGGACAAATCGCCGCCGCTCCGGCAGTTAAAATCCTGGCGGAAAAATTGGAGCTGCCCGTTTTCCAGCCTGAAAACATCAGGGAAGAGACAAGTGCGGAAATTATTAAGAGTTTATCCCCGAAGATGATTGTGGTCGCGGCGTTTGGACAAATCCTGCCCAAAAACATCCTGGATATTCCCCCTCACGGTTGTCTGAACATCCATCCTTCGCTTCTGCCGAAATACCGCGGCGCCGCGCCGATTAACTGGACTCTGATCAAAGGAGAAATAAAAACCGGCGTAACAATAATGCTGATGGACGAAGGAATGGATTCCGGCGATATCCTGACGCAGCAGGAAACAGATATCACGGTGGCGGAAAATTTCGGCCATCTGCAAGACCGGCTGGCCAGGCTCGGAGCGCAGCTGCTTCTTTCGACAATCGAACAATTTATTGCCGGCGCTATTGAGCCGCGTCCTCAGGATAAAGAGGCAGTGACTTTCGCGCCGCGCCTGACCAAGGAAACCGGAAAAATAAACTGGCATGAAAGCGCCGTTAATATCTGTAATCTCATCCGTGGCCTGAGCCCCGCGCCCGGCGCCTACAGCGTTTTAAACGAGAAAATGATCAAAATTTATGCGGCGGAACCATTAATCGAGGAAACGGGCAAAACACCCGGCACAATCGTTGAGGTTGCCAGAGACATAATCAAAGTTGCCACAGGCGATGGCCTTCTCCTTTTAAAAGAAGTGCAGCTCGCCGGTAAAAAAAAGATGCCGGTACAGGATTTCCTGCGCGGCTATCAAGTTAAAACCAATGCCGCTTTCGGTTCATGATAATATGTCTGTTTATTTAATCCGGCGCAGCATGCCGATATTTAAATTCTTGACACGGTTCTTTAATCTTTAATATAACAATTTTTACTTATTACTATCACTCACGGGGAGGCTTCTTTGCTGCGTTATTCAATCTTCACCACGCCGGTAATCAAATCTATTTTACGCGGTTTATCTCTTACTTTATTAAAAATGCTCGGATGGAAAGCCATCGGCCCATTGCCGAATTTGCCAAAATATCTGGTCATTGTCGCGCCCCACACTTCCAACTGGGATGTTTTTTATGGAGTCATGCTGGCTTTT
>JBBIHZ010000102.1:3615-3879 GCA_037446735.1 Deltaproteobacteria bacterium | reverse complement strand
AATTAGATGCCCGTTTTCTGGCAAAAAAAGAATTGTTTCGCCGGCCGTTCGGGCCGGTTATCGAGTGGCTGGGAGGAATCGCCACCGATAGATCCGCGCATTCCAATATCGTTGAAAAAATGATCGAGGAATTCAAAAGAAGGCGTGAATTTGTTTTAGCCCTGGCGCCTGAAGGAACCCGCCATAAAGTAAAATACTGGAAATCCGGTTTTTACCATATCGCCACGGGCGCAGGTATTCCCATACAAATTGCCTATATCGATT
>JBBIHZ010000102.1:0-3605 GCA_037446735.1 Deltaproteobacteria bacterium | reverse complement strand
ACGCGACCAAAACCGGCGGTGCCGGGCCACTTATATTTCCCACCGGAGATATCAAGCGCGACATGGTCGCCATTCGCGACTTTTACCTGCAAGTTAAAGGCAAGCGATCTGAATTGACGAGCCCGGCAGCGGTTCCCACGAATACTTAAACTCCCTTCGTCACCGGCATAAAACGATTCTTTGTGATTTGTTTATTCCTTTTTATATTTTGTCATCAACCAAGAACTTATGAAGAAATCCATCAGGCATTTGGCGGCAGATATTCTCACGCGGGTTAGTCGCAGCGACGCTTTTGCCTCTCCTCTTCTTGACGATTGCCTGGACGCCAATCAACTGTCGGGCGCGGCGGACGGAAAATTACTTACTTATCTTGTTTACGGCGTGCTGAGAAACCGCGGCCGGCTTGACTGGATTATCTCAGCTCTTTATCGCGGCGAATTCGAGAATCTTGACGAACAGATTAAAAATATTCTGCGCCTTTCTCTTTTTCAGTTGACAAGCAGCGAGCGCCTGCCCGCTTTTGCCGTGGTGAACGAAGCGGTAAAGATAAGCAATTTAATCGCTCCGCAGAAAAGCTCTTTAGTCAACGCTCTGCTGCGCAATTATTTGCGGCGCAAGAATATTATTTCTTTTCCTTCTCCCGAAAATGACATGGTAAAATATATATCCGTAAATTATTCCCATCCACCCTGGTTGGTGAATGAATGGCTTAACGTTTTTGGTCTCGAAAACACGAAATCTTTATGCGCGGTCAACAATGAACAGCCGCCCGTAACTATCCGGGTCAATACGCTGAAAATATCACGCGCTGAATTGATCGCCGAGCTCAGCGCGAATGGTTTTCATCTTTCACCAACCAAATATTCTCCGGATGGTCTCATCATACATCAAGGCATGCAACCTGCCGCAAAAACTGAAGCATTTTCCGCCGGTTCCTTCCGCCTGCAGGATGAAGGGGCACAATGTATCGCGTATCTCGTTGCCCCAGAAAAAAACAGCAACGTCCTTGATGCCTGCGCGGGAAGCGGCGGCAAGACTACGCACCTGGCGGCGCTGATGAAAAATCAGGGACGGATTTTAGCCATCGATAAAAATTCCGCGATAATTGAGGAATTAAAAAAAGAAGCTCTGCGGCTGGGCATAACCTCCATCGAACCATATGCGCTGGATTTAAGCGCCGGCCTGCCGAAAAAATTAAAAGGCGGGTTTGATCTTGTACTTGTTGATGCGCCATGCTCCGGTACAGGCACACTGCGCCGCAATCCGGAAATAAAATGGCGTCTGCAACCGGAGGATATTATCAAAGCTGCGCGGCGGCAAAAAATAATTCTTGCTGAGGCGGCGCAGGCGGTGAAGCACACCGGAAAATTGATATACTGCACATGTTCGCTTTTACCGCAGGAAAATGAAAATATCATCAAAGAATTTAGAGCGCAAAACAGCGAATTCTCCCTCTGCCTACAGCCACCTGACCTTGATAAAGGCCTTTTTGACGCTGACGGCTTCTACCGCACGTATCCGCATGTCCATAACACTGACGCCTTTTTTGCCGCGGTGTTAAAGCGTGAACCGCCCGCCTAATTTAAATTGACGAATAAAATCAAATAATGCTAGGTAACCGGATATTTTTTTGAGGTACAGTCTATGTTTGTTAAACAAATGCAGGTCGGCCACATGGCCGTTTTCGCCTACCTGGTGGGGGACAAAATCACCGGCGACGCTCTGGTTATCGACCCGGCGGATAATGCTGAAGACATCATCCATGTGGCGCAGCAAAACAAACTGCGCATTAATTACATCGTCAACACGCACGGACACGTTGACCATATCGGCGGCAATGCCGAGATGAAAAAGCTTACCGGCGCGAAAATCATCGTGCATGAAGCTGACGCGATAATGCTCACGGCGACACCCGCCGCCATGCTGAGAATGTTCAACGCGGCGCAGTCTCCCCCCGCGGATATCCTGGTAAAAGACGGGCAAACCATTTCCACGGGAAATGTAGAGCTTAAAGTCATCCATACGCCAGGGCATTCTCCGGGCGGCATATGCCTTTACACTCCCAGCTTCGTGTTCAGCGGCGATACGCTGTTTGTGGAAGCGGTCGGCAGAACGGATTTGCCGGGCGGCTCCTGGGAGGTTATGTGCAACGCCATCAAAACAAAACTTTTTACTTTGCCGGAGGACACCAAAGTCATGCCCGGCCATAATTACGGCCGTATGCCTACTTCGACAATCGGCCACGAAAAAAAATACAACCCTTTCGTACGCTGAAGGAGAAAACAATGGCTGACGCAATTGCGCAAACAAACTTCACTGATTTAAAATTTCTCAACCGCGGCAAAGTGCGCGATTTATACGCGGTGGAAAACAATTTGCTGCTTGTCGCTACCGACCGCATATCAGCATTTGACGTAATCATGCCCAATCCCATACCCGGCAAGGGCGTAATTTTAAATAAAATGTCAGTTTACTGGTTTAAACAAATGGAAAATATCATCGGCAATCACATTATTTCCACAAACGTGGCCGATTACCCTCCGGAATGTTCTCCCTATGCCTCAAGTTTGGAAGGGCGCAGCATATTGGTGAGGAAAGCCAAGCCACTGCCCGTCGAATGCATTGTGCGCGGGTATCTTTCCGGATCGGGCTGGAAGGATTATTGCCAAAGCCGCAACATTTCCGGCATCAAGCTGCCTGAAGGACTAAAGGAATCGGCAAAACTGCCGGAAACTATCTTCACGCCGACAACAAAAGCGCCGGAAGGACAACATGATACGGCGATCACCAAAAAAGACATGGAAAACCTCATCGGGGAGGAATTGACAGATAAAGTGATAAATATTTCTATTGCCATTTACGGGAATTATTATTGCCGACACAAAAATGGAATTCGGCCTCATCGGCGACGAACTAATCCTGATCGATGAATTGCTCACGCCGGATTCTTCGCGTTTCTGGCCGGCCGCTGAATATGCCGAAGGACGTGGACAAAAGAGCTTCGATAAGCAATTCCTGCGGGATTATCTTTTATCCATAAAATGGAATCAAAAGCCGCCCGCACCCGATCTGCCTCCTGAGATAATCAGCAAGACGAAAGAAAAATACGAGGAAGCCTACCGCAGACTGGTGTGCTGATTTAAACTGTTGACTTGGCGCGATTTATTATTATATTAGCGCGCGTAAATTTATACGGTTATTAAGGAGTTATCCTTGAGCGGTAAAAAACTTCCCGACTACAGGCTAAAACAAAAAATTCTCTACATCGACGCGACTGATGAAAAAACGCTTATTAATTACGGTGACCTTTTTTTCGCTGAAGGGAAATTTTCCGACGCTCTCGAGTTTTACAAAAAAGCAAGGGATTCCAATGGCATAGAGAATGTAAAATCCCTGGCGCTGCAAACCGCGGATGTTTTCCTCTTCGAGCAGTCACTTAAAGCCCTGAATCAACAGCCTGCGCAAGACGACTGGGAAAAAATCGGACAAAAAGCCATTGCCTTGAAAAAATATTATTTTGCCAAGAACGCTCTGGAAAAAGCCAGCAAGCGGGAAGGTCTTAATTCACTGCACAAAATGATGGAAGCGGAAAGTCACGGAAACGA
>JBBIHZ010000101.1:0-6982 GCA_037446735.1 Deltaproteobacteria bacterium | reverse complement strand
GCCTTTAACGTGAAAGTTTTTTAAAATATGTAAAAGCGATTTAACGTAAATCCGCGTTGGTTCAAGAAGTTCCAGACCGATGGCTCTGTCGAGGCCGGATACCCTGTCTTTAATATCCAATTTTCCTTTTTCCAGGAGAACTTTCCTGGCCAGGGAAAAGCCGTTGCTATGCATGCCGCTTGAGGCCAGGCCGATCACCCGGTCATTGATGCTGATTGCCGAGCCGTCGATTATTTTATCCGCCTCCACCGCTCCCACGCAGAAACCGGCCAAATCATATTCGCCGGGTTTGTAAAAACCCGGCATTTCCGCCGTTTCACCGCCCAAAAGGGTGCAGCCGGCCTGATTGCAGCCATCAACTATTCCCTGGATAATTTGCACGCTTTTTCCCAGTTCGATTTTTCCTGTTGCCAGATAATCGAGGAAAAAAAGCGGTTCCGCGCCCTGCACGAGCACATCATTAACGGACATGGCCACTAAATCGATGCCGATTGTATCGTGTTTATCCATCAGCTGGGCGACGCGCAGTTTTGTTCCCACGCCGTCGGTGGAAGAAACAAGAATCGGGTTTTTAAATTTTTGAGCGTCAAGATGAAAGAGACCTCCAAATCCGCCGATACCGGCCACAACTTCCTTGCGTGCCGTTGTTTTGATAAGCGGTTTGATGCGTTCGACAAATTCATTGGCTTTGTCGATATCGACGCCTGCCGATTTATATGTAGTTTTCTTCTCCATATTCCTCTGTGGGATTGATTATACGTAAATAAGTTGCGCATGTATGTCTATAGCAAATCATTGCTTAAGTCAATCATTCCTTGCCTAAATAAGATATATTTGTTAACAAATTCGGTACATTTTGGATAGATGTTTGGCTTTGCCGCCGCGGGTGAGCAGATGGTCACGGATAACGTAGAAAAAATCCTGAAAAAAATCGAACAACCCCTCATTTTTGCATCCCAGGATGATTATAAAAACATCGCGCATATTAAAAATATGGGCAAGACACTTTTGAATTTGTTGGCGTCGCTAAAAGGTTTATTGCTGCCGCCGGCGGATAATTCTATTTTTGTCCTGGTTGATGAGTTATTAAAAATCTTTTCAGATTACGATGAACAAAAACTGGCGGCAAAAAAAATTACCCTGAAGAAAGCCCAGTCTGTTTGGTATAAGCTAAAAACAGAAGTTGCTTCTCTGCACACGCAAAACAAACAAGACAAAAAAACAGCCCAAAGTGTGGTTAATTTGCGCGAATCTTCGGCGAAATTAAGCACTCCGGTTCAGTATCTCAAGGGGGTGGGGCCGAAAATGGCCGTCCGGTTTGCAGCTAAGAAAATTGCCACAGTCGAAGATTTGCTTTTTTTCCTGCCCCGCACTTACGAGGATAGGAGAGAAATCAAAAAAATCAGCAGGTTGGAAATAGGAAAAGTGCAGACCATCGTGGGAAATGTCATTTCCTGTCAGTACCGCCATTTCGGTAAAAAGAGAATACTCGAGGCAGTAATCAGCGATGACACGTCCAACCTAACGGCAAAATGGTTTAAAGGAAGAATGAGTTATCTTCTGGGTATTTTAAAGAAGGGTAGAAAAGTGATTTTTACGGGCGAGATCAGGCCTGATTATCACGGTAAATCGATGATTCATCCCGATTATGAGATACTGGAAGGAGAAGATGATGAGAATCTTCTAAATTTCAAGAGAATCGTTCCCATATATTCCGAAACCGAAGGATTGCATCAGAAATATATCCGTAAAATTATGCACGGCGCGTTGGAACAATATACGCGATATGTCGCGTCTCCCATTCCTTCCGCGATCTGTGAAAGAAGAAATTTAATCAACATTCAGGAAGCGCTGCGCGAGGTGCATTTTCCCAATAATAATGCGTCAGTGGATGAGCTGCGGGACACAAATTCCACGGCGCATAAACGTCTTATTTACGATGAATTCTTCTTTTTTCAGCTGGGAATGGCGATGAAAAAATCAGGAAGAATCCTAGAGAAGGGAATTTCGTTTAAATCCCCGGGAAAGATTCTGGATATGTTTTATTCCCTTTTATCATTTGATTTGACCGGAGCCCAAAAAAGAGTGATTGGAGAAATTATTGCAGATATGGCCTCGGATAAATCGATGAACCGGCTTCTGCAAGGCGATGTCGGCAGCGGCAAAACCGTTGTTTCCATGGCGGCAATGATCAGAGCCTGCGAAAATAATTATCAGGCGGCGCTCATGGCGCCCACGGAAATACTGGCCAGCCAGCATTTTGATAATATTAAAAATTGGGCAAAGCAACTTAGCTTAAAAACCGTTTTGCTGACCGGCTCAATGGGAGCAAGTGAGCGAATAGAAGCTTTAGAAAAAATAAAAAGCGGTTGTGCGAATATTATTATCGGCACGCACGCCTTGATTCAGGAAGGTGTTGATTTTGATAAGCTGGGTCTGGTGGTTATTGACGAACAGCATCGTTTTGGCGTTATGCAACGAGCTTCTTTGCGAAGTAAAGGCATCAATGCTGATGTTTTAGTTATGACAGCGACTCCCATACCACGCACGCTGGCCATGACCCTTTACGGCGATCTGGATGTTTCCGTAATCGACGAAATGCCGCCGAACAAAAAACCAGTGCATACTGTTGTGATAGGAGATAGCAAAAGAGACAAACTCTATTTGACGATAAAAGAAGAAATTGCAAAAGGGCACCAGGCTTTTATCGTTTACCCGCTGGTGGAAGAATCAGAAACACTGGATTTGAAGGACGCCACAAAAATGGCACAGCATCTCCAGAAAGATATTTTTCCAGATTGCCGGGTAGGGCTGATTCACGGACGCATGAAAGAAAAAGAAAAAGACGAGGTAATGCGGCAATTTTTGGAAAACAAAATCCAAATTCTTGTTTCCACCACGGTAATCGAGGTGGGAATTGACGTGCCACGCGCCTCTTTGATGGTTATCGAGCATGCCGAAAGATTCGGTTTGTCGCAACTGCATCAACTGCGCGGCAGAGTAGGGAGGCGTGATATTCCCTCTAGCTGTATTCTGCTTGCTGATTACAAATGCTCCGCGGACGCGCGTAAAAGGTTAAAGGTTATGGAGAAAACCACTGATGGTTTCAAGTTAGCTGAGGAAGATTTATTAATCCGCGGCCCCGGTGATTTTTTGGGTACAAGGCAGTCCGGCCTGCCTGATTTTCGCGTCGCCAGCATCATTCGCGACGCGCGAATTTTAAATGAAGCTAAGGAAGATGCTTTTGCCCTTGCAGCCCGCGATCCGTTACTGGATAAACCGGAGCATGCTATTTTAAAAGAAGCGTTGATTATGAAATGGCAAGGAAAGCTGGATTTGGCGAGAACGGCATAATAAAATGATAATTAAAGGATTAGGCGAAAGGTGGAATAATCTAGCATGCGCATCGGCATCATAGGCATCGGCGGGGTAGGTGGCTTTTTCGGCGGCAAGCTAGCCAGGGAGTATGGAAGGAAAGGCCAGCATGAGATAATATTTATTGCCCGCGGCGAACATTTAAAGGAAATTAAAAATAACGGATTACGATTATTCACGCGGGAAGGTGATTATCTCGCTCAGCCAACGATTGCTACGGACAATCCCTCGGATGCGGGAATTTTTGATTTAGTTTTTTTCTGCACGAAAAGCTATTCGCTGAAAAGTTCCGCGAATTTATTAAAGAAAAACATTAATAAAAACACAGTAGTGATTCCGCTTCTAAATGGAGTTAACAGCGCGGAAAGGCTTCGCGCAATATTACCAGAGGCGGATGTTATCAATGGCAGTGTTTATATAATTTCTCACATAGAAAAACCCGGTGTTATTAAACAGGAAGGAGGCGCATGCCGGTTGACTTTCGGCACTGATGATTCAGAATCCGCGCAAAAATACTCATATATTCTGGATATTTTATTGCGAGCAAAAATAAACGCCGTACTGACAGACAAAATATCTCAAGCCTTATGGCTGAAGTTTCTGCTCATGTGTCCTGTTGGTTCACTCACCGCGGCAACCGGGAAAACTTACGGTCAAATCTGGGAAGATCCGGTGCTGAGGAATAAGGTAAGAGATATGATGCTGGAGGTTCTTGCCGTTGCCCGGGCGCGTAAAGTGAATTTATCGCCGGAATCAGTGGATAAAGCGTTGAATTTGATTCCAAACTTCGGTTATGATTCTAAAACTTCCATGCAGCTTGATAAAGAGAAGGGCAGACAAACAGAAATTGACGCGCTGACAGCTTATCTTTGTAGGGCGGGAAGGGATGCGGGTGTTCCCACGCCGCTGCATGAAGAAATTTACAAAAACTTAAGTAAGGAGAAATTCATTTGAAAAAAAATATTTTGGTATTCATTGTCTCTTTATCGCTTTTATCGCTTAATGCCTGCGCGGGTAATTTAAAAAATGTTGACGTGGAGACATTGGCAAAATCAACCGTAAGCTGGGATGGACAGGTTCTGCCACATTATCCGCAAGGCAAACCGGAAATCACTATCTTGCGAATAAAAATCCCTGCCGGCACAAAATTGGAAATGCACAAACATCCGGTAATCAACGCGGGTGTAATGCTTTCCGGCGAGCTGACGGTGATCACGGAAAAAAATGCAACGCTGCATCTTAAGGCGGGTGATTCCATTATCGAAGTAGTAGATAAATGGCATTACGGAAAAAACGAAAGCGATAAAATTGCAGAAATCATCGTTTTCTACGCGGGCATTTTTAATCGTCCGATTACAATAAAATCGGAACGGAAAACAGGAGATAAATGAAGAAAACAGAAAAAAATAATCATAAAGATAAAAGCAAAAGCTTTTTAATTACCTTATCTGTTTTGCTTTTTTTGTTAGGCGGCATGATTACGGACCCCTTCGCGGGGCTTGTTTGCTTTGCGCTAGCCGCGATTATGGCATTAGCGGCTTTCTTCACCGCAAAAGGATGGGTGAAATATACGGCGCTTTTTTTGTTGGTAGTTGCCGTCATTCTCATTATTTTTCAATTTCCGCAAGCCCGCGATCATTATCTTAAATATCGCGATAAATCTGTTTCACGAAGCACAAATTAAAAAAACTTTTGACGATTATTCGGATAAAGTTATTTGTGCGGCATTTAACGTGCATGTTGCCGTCCAGGGTGTGTAATGCATTTCGCAATCCATTGAGCCCTCAACTTCCACTTGATGCTCAACGAATTTACCGGCTTTTTCCTGGATTTCAGGTAAAAAAATAACTGCGATGTTATTTACAATGCGTTGCGATTTGGAACCGGGCAAAAAAACAAGCGGTTTGTCTAGCTTAAGCCAGTATTTTGTCTTGGGCTGTTGATTGTCCGGTTTCGAAGCGGAAACGTCGGGTTGATTTATAGACGGCATGACGCCGTAAAAAAGAATTCCGGAAAGAGTTATTTTATCCTCCGGTTTTGCAGAGAAGGAAAAAATCGGCGAAACATACACTGCTAAAATAAAGAAAAACGTAAATAGGCATATTCTTTTCACATGTTATAAGTATCATAAATTTCCGCAAAAAGAAACTTTATCGGAATTTTGCAAATTAAATTGACAGCTAAAAGCCTGGTTATGGTATAATCCATATAATATTCAGTTAAAATGAGGAGGTTTAAATGATCGGCGTTTATGAATTGGCGGTGCTGATATTTCTTTTGTTGATTTTTTTGCCTTTTATCATTGCTTTTATTGACATTCTCAAAAGCGACTTTTCCGGCAATAACAAGATAGCTTGGCTTTTGGCGGTTATTTTCGTGCCATTCATTGGCGCCTTTGCGTATCTGATAATCGGCAGAAAGCAAAAAATTAATACCAGTGGAGTTGTGAAATGACAATCAGAGAAACAATCACGATTATTTCTCTCATAGTTGGCTTTGCCTTGCCGGCAGGGGCCGATATGGGAAGGATTTATGTCAGCGATGAAGATGTTACGGTCAGCGAAGACGCGCAGAAAGCGATTATTCTGCATAACCTTTCCGAAGAAGTTTTAATTCTTGGAACAGATTTAAAGGCCAACAAAAAGACTGGCATTATCAGATTTATTCCGTTTCCAAGCGAGCCCGAGGTGAGCATTGCCCCAAGAGGAGCATTCGAGCATGCCGCGGCCATGATAAAAAAATACGATTTAAAATATCAGGATTTGTTTTATTCCAAAGGCGGAGAACCTGAATCAAAAACAAAAGGCGTACAACTGCTTTTGAACAAAAAGCTGGGCGCGCACGATTTGACAATCATTAAAGTTAATGACGTCTCAAAATTCAGGCAGTGGGTTAATAGTTATTTCAAGAATAAAAATCTCCCCATAAAAGACAGTTATCCCGAAGAAGAAGCCGTTGTTGACGACTATGTAAAAAGAGGAATAGTTTATTTTGTTCTGGATTTTGTCGAACTTAGCACGGCGCCGCGTTTTATTGAGCCGGTTATGTATCGCTTCCAGAGTAAACAGCTATATTATCCGCTGAAAACAACCAACACCTTCGGAGGCGAAGGATCAATCGAACTGATCATCATCGCGCCGGTCACCCTGTGTTCACCGGGTAACGGGCCTTTCGATCATTACAGCAGCGCGCTTTATAAAGAAGACAATCCTGAAGCTCAGCGGCCTTATAGCCAAAGGCCTTATTGTTTGAATCTTCCCGTCAAGGCAAGCACATCTGCTCTGATCGTGAAAGAAGAAAATGATTTGGAAAAACTATATCCGCGGCAGGGGCACAATTTTTTTGGAAATCAAAGCGCTTTCATCCAGGTAATCAGCTATACAGGAAAATATTTTTTCAAGAATGATATTTTTGCTGATATCGCGACAGGCGTTCCTGTTGCGGTGGGTCCAATTGAAGAAGATTCTTCCAGCCCCTGGGACAAAAGCTTGTCTGTTACTGAAGTGCTACCGAAAAAGTGCTCGCTTAATCCGGAAACAGGTCCATGTAAAGCTTTATTCAAAAAATATTACTACGATACCGGAAGCAAAACATGCAAGTCGTTTAT
>JBBIHZ010000100.1:1004-6988 GCA_037446735.1 Deltaproteobacteria bacterium | reverse complement strand
CTCTGACCGTATTTTTCCACGGATTCCACCGGGGATGTTTTAGTCTGACAAAAACCGGCGGACACGAAAATCGAAAAAATACCGGCGATAATTATCAGGAACGCGCATCTTGATTTCATAAAGGCCTCCTTTGTATCTTGCGGCAAAAATCCGCGCTTCTGAAAAACGATATAAACTCAAGTACTTTCGTTTTAAAAGTAACAAAATCCGCGACAGGTTGCAACAGGAATTAAATCATTGTATTTTTAATGGCCGCTCTAAAAGAGCGGCTTCCCTGCTATTGCATATTCTTGATATTTTTAAGATAATCCTGCAGGGCGAGTTGCCAGGGCTGAGGTGTTTTACCGGTAAGAGTTATGAATTTATGCATGCTTAAAACACTGTAGGCGGGACGCATGGCCGGCCTTGTCAATTGACTTGTTTGCATTGGCCTGACTTCAACATCATCCATCCCAGCTTCTTTTAAAATCCGCACGGCAAATTCATACCAGCTGCAATGACCGCGATTTGTGATGTGAAAAATGCCGCGTTGGTTTTCAGAAATCAGCAAATCAACCGCCGCGGCCAGATCTTTGGTATAAGTGGGAGAACCGATCTGGTCATCCACGACCGAAAGATATGAGGGCTCATCAGGAATTGCCTTTGCTCTCGCTATCGTATCTTGAATAAAATGTTTTGCTTCGGCCTTCTCCAAAATCGTGCGGACGAAATTTTTGCCGTTTATACCGTAGAGCCACGAGGTGCGGATAAGCAGATAATCGTCAGCCAGCGCCTGCAGATATTTTTCTCCGGCGAGCTTCGATGCGCCATAGACATTCAGCGGATTAGTTTGGTCATCTTCCCTGTATGGCGTGTCGTTTCTGCCGTCAAAAACATAATCGGTGCTGAAATGAATGATTCTGATATTTTTGCCCTGACAGGCGGTGCAAATATTTTTAACCGCTTCGGCATTTACGGCAAAACTCTCTTTGCGTTTCGCAGCCGTCCACATTGGTAAAAGCCGCGGCATTGACAACGATATCCGGTTTTGTTTCCTCCACCGCCTTCAAGCATTCGTCCGCGAGGACAATATCAATCTCCTTTTTATCCATGCCGATGACTTCGTGCCTTAGTGAAAGAGTTTTTAAAAGATCGCTTCCCAGCATGCCTTTATGTCCCAAAAGCAGTATCTTCACTTTCAGTATTTAACCTCCTGCAAGAATAGGCCGTGCGCGGGCGCGGTGGCTCCCGCGATTTTCCGATCACGCGAGGCGATGATTTTTTTCATATCTTCCGGTTGCAACTTGCCTCGCCCCACTTCCACCAGCGTGCCGATGATGTTGCGCACCATATATTTTAAAAAACCTTTTGCTTCCACAATTATTTCAATATTTCCTTCTATCTCGTTTTTAATCTCGATATTTTTAATTGTCCGCACACGGTCCTGCACGTCCGTGCCGGTGGCGCAGAAACAGGAAAAATCGTGCGTGCCGAGAAAGTTTTTTGCCGCCTGCCTCATGTTGTTCAAATTAAGGTCAAAGCGGACAAACCAGGAATAATTTCTGCCCAGCGCGGGGCGCAGTTTCTGATTACATATTTTATATACATAGATTTTGCTTTTGACATCGCGCTGGGCGTGAAATTCAAAAGGGACTTCCTCCATCTCTTTCACCACGATATCATCCGGCAAAACGCTGTTGACGCCGCGATAAATGCTATTTACCGGCAATTTTGTGGCGCAGCGGAAACTCGCCACCTGATTGAGCGCGTGCACGCCGGCATCCGTCCGCCCCGAACCGATCACGGAGACTTTCTGCCCGGTGATTTTCTTTATCGCCTCTTCGAGCACCTGCTGAATGGATACGCCGTTTTTCTGCCGCTGCCAGCCCCGATAAGCGCTGCCATCGTATTCCACCACCATTTTAAAATTGCGTGTGTTTTTATCCGTCATTTTTGCACCGCATAAGAATTTATTCGCTTTGCGTAAAAAAATAAAGCATAAGTTTTGCCAAAAAATCGTATGGGGAACTCATTTTAGCGATTCAGGGCGTTATTTTTTCTTGCCAGTTTCCGGCAAAAAAGCTAGGATTTCCCACGTCACAAATATTTCTTTTAACATTGAACACTTAAGAAAATCGGCAAAAATTTTGAGGGGGAAACGGAGAAGGATTTATGGCGGACGATTCACAGAAAACAACCAAAGACAAAATCGGCGATTTCGAGAAAAAAAGCCAGGCCATCAGAATGATGGGCGGCGAAAAGCAGGTTAACAAGCAGCATGAAGGCGGCAGGCTGACCGCCCGCGAAAGACTGGAGTTGCTTTTTGATAAAGGCACTTTTGAAGAAGTGCAGCTTTTTGTGCGGCACCGCTCCACGTTGTTCGGCCTGGATAAAAAAGAGATACCATCGGATGGCGTCGTCACGGGCTTCGGGAAAATCAACGGGCGCTTCGTTTACGCGGCGGCGCAGGATTTCACCAGCTCCGGCGGCAGCCTGGGCGAAATGCACGCTAAAAAAATATGGAAAGTAATGGATATGGCGCTCGCGGCGCGCAAGCCGTTTGTGGCGCTCAATGACTCCGGCGGCGCGCGCATTCAGGAGGGCGTTCCCGCACTGGAGGGTTACGGCGGCATTTTCTACCGCAATACCATCGCTTCCGGCTATATTCCGCAAATTACCGCCATCATGGGGCCCACCGCGGGCGGGGCGGTTTATTCCCCGGCGCTTACCGACTGGGTTTTCATGGTCAAGCAAAGTTCCTACATGTATATTACCGGCCCGGATGTCATCAAAGCCGTCATCGGCGAGGAAGTCACGCATGACGAACTGGGCGGCGCTCTGGCGCACGCCACCAAAAGCGGAGTCTGTCATTTTGTCACGGAAAATGACAAAGACTGTCTAGAAAAAATCAAAACACTTCTTTCTTTTCTGCCGGATAGCTGCCAATCACCAAATCCCGCGACTCAATGCAAAGACAGCGCGGATAGAATCTGCACAGAGCTCGACACTATCATGCCCGATAAAGTCAACCGCGCATATGACATGAAAAAAATCATCAAGTACGTGGCCGATAACAGCGAAATGTTCGAGCCGATGGAAATGTGGGCGCAGAATATGGTTGTCGCCTTCATCCGCGTGATGGGTCAAACCGTCGGCGTGATTGCCAACAACCCGCGTTTTATGGGCGGCGTGCTGGATGTGAACGCGTCCGATAAGGCTTCGCGCTTTATCCGTTTTTGCGACGCTTTTAATATTCCCCTTCTAACTTTCACCGATGTCCCCGGTTACATGCCGGGCACCGATCAGGAATGGGCGGGCATCATCCGCCACGGCGCGAAGCTGCTGCACGCCTATTCGGAAGCTACCGTGCCGAAAATAACCGTCATCACGCGCAAGGCGTACGGCGGCGCTTATCTGGGCATGTGCTCAAAGCAGTTGGGCGCTGATTATGTCATGGCGTGGCCCACGGCGGAAATCGCCGTGATGGGCGCGGAAGGAGCCTGCAACATAATTTATCGCGCGGAGATTTCCGCGGCAAAAGATCCCGCGGCCAAACGCGCGGAACTTGTCGCCGCCTATGAAGACAAATTCAATAATCCGTATTTCGCGGCGTCATTGGGCATCATCGAAGAAATCATCGCTCCGCGTGATACGAGGATCCGCGTCATCTCTCTACTGGATGCCTTCAAAGACAAGAAAGAAACAAGAGTGGTTAAAAAACACAACAACATACCGCTGTAAAGATGCGGCATTAAAAGTTTTAAAAGAAAAGTTTCAAGGAGGCGGTTATGAAAAAATCTCTGTTGATTTTTGCCAGTGTCGTGGTCATTGTCGTTTGCGCGTTGATTGCTTACTTAATCATGTGGCCGGTGCCGATTAAGCCCGTGGCCTGGGACGCGCCGATGCCCCCGGGTTATGTGGGCCCTCATGAGGTCAACACAAAACTTGCCGATTTGAAAATAATCGATCTGGGCGCGGAAGAAGGCCCGGAGCATATTGTCATAGGCAAAGACGGCAAGCTCTACACCACCGTGGATAGCGGCAACATCCTGCGCATGAATCCTGACGGCAGCAAGCAGGAAGTTTTTATTAATACGGGCGGGCGCGTTTTGGGTTTTGATTTTGACGCGCGGGGCTACATGATTGCCGCTGACGCCATGAAAGGGCTTCTTTCCATCAGCCGCGACAAACAGATAACCATTCTCACCGATAAAGTCTATGGCGATCCGATCCGCTATGCCGACGCGGTTGTCGTGGCCAAAAACGGAAAAATTTATTTCAGCGACGCTTCAACTCGTTTTGCTCCCAAAGACTGGGGCGGCACGTTTAACGCGAGCATTTTGGATATCATGGAGCAATCCGCCACGGGCCGCATTTTGGAATACGACCCGGCAAAAAAAATCACCCGTGTTGTTGCAAAAGGTTTCAGCTTTGCCAACGGCGTGGCCCTAAGCGAGGATGAACAATGGCTTTTCGTGGCCGAAACCGGCAAATACCGTATCTGGAAAATTTCAGTAAATCTCCGCGATCTGGATATCGCCAGCGACAGCAAACTGGCCAAAATAGTTTTTGAAAATCTGCCCGGCTATCCTGATAACCTGATGCGGGGCATGGACGGCAAAATCTGGGCGGGGCTGGTTAAACCGCGCAACCCGGCAATTGATAAAATGATGCCTAAACCTTTCATGCGTAAACTAAGCCTGCGCCTGCCGCGCGCGCTCTGGCCTGTTCCCAAACCGTATGGCCATGTCTTTGCCTTTACCGAAGACGGCAAGGTGGTTGCCGATCTGCAGAATCCCAAGGGAACTTATCCGGAAATAACAGGCGTGACGGAAACCAAAGACCGCCTCTACATCCAGAGCCTGCATGCCAAGGGATTAGGGTGGCTGGCTAAATAAATTTGGGGAACATTTTTACCACAAATTACCAACTTGGTTTTTGGTTTTTATTACCAGAAAAATACTGAACGGTAAATAATTTAATAACTTGATTTAATTACATATTTCAGGTTTTAATTTTTTATCAAAAAAACAATTTTGAACAAAAATCTGAAAAATATCGATTCGGCATATTAATTATTGGGCAAGAGAATATATTATGAAAAGTTTTTACGATGAGATGATAGAAAGGGATTTCAAGCGTGACGATGAAGGGAGAACGGTTTTCTTTGCCAAGGGATTACGCAAGCCAGGATATATAATCGCTGATAAAAAAAAGGAAACCGAAATAAAAAATATTATTTTAATATATTCCTCTTTAGTGTTCTCGCTCTACTTACTCTGGTTTCTTGCGCTTTTTTTCATTAAACGTTCCCTTGCAATATTTTTCATATGGGTGGTTATATTAGGATTAATTCATTTTGGTTGGTATCGTAGAAAAATAGACCTGTAATATCAGGCTTGCAAGTAAGTGATTTAAATCCAAAGTTTGATACAATTAATGCACGTCTAGTAATTGGTTTCTTTGCTGTAATAGTAATTCTCGTATTTGGTGGAGTATTTTTGTCTGGTTTTGCACAAGCCGGGGGCATGAAGGGAATTCTTATTTATTTATCATTATTCATCCTCCTTCTCGTTGCTGCTATGCTTTGTATTTATTTCTTCAGCATCAAGAAAAAGTAAGACAAAGATGCGCAAAGATTGGTATACTTCTAACTAAACAAAAGGGCCAACCCATCGCTAGAGCCGATTGCAGCGACAAGCGCTGATTCCGCTCAGTTTTTCTTTAACTATAAAACAAATAAATCACCATAAGCAAAATTAAAGCAATCTGCACGGCATAGATGCTAAACATGTGGCGGCGGTAGAATTCGATTCCCTTCTGGATGCGCTTGAGGCCACCCAGCATCCTGCGGAATTTTTCTAAACTGGAATACGCGTAATTATCCGAGGAAAAATTTTTCTGAAAAGCGAACATGGGAAAAGGCGCGTAAATATCATCTTTCAGCGGCCGGAAGAGCGTGTCGTTGGCAATACCACGCCAGGGAATATAAGCCAGCGTCCGCG
>JBBIHZ010000100.1:0-994 GCA_037446735.1 Deltaproteobacteria bacterium | reverse complement strand
TAATCTCTGTTTAGCGCGTAGGCGTGACTCAGACTCTGATAGCGGACTTTCTGCACGTGAGGATTGGCGGTCCTGCCGCTCGCGCGAATTAACGCGCCAAAAAGAAACACTTTCCACTGCGGATTTTGTTTTAAAAATTCAGTGCAGCTTCGCAGTTTCCGTGGGTCGAAGCGGTCGAATTCCACATCGTCTTCAAAAACAACAATGTTGCGCGCGCCCGCCTCCAGTCCTTTGCGCAGGCATGTCATGTGTGATTCGTAAATCTGCTGCATGACATCGCATGAGTAACGTTCAACAACCAGAAATTCAACACGTTCAGCCAGGCCAACTTTGGCAAATTCTTCCCGCGCCGAGCGGCGGCGGTCTTCACGCTCCTCAAGAGAAATACAGTAGAGGCGGTCAAAAAAATCCCAGGCAGATGCGTTTTCGTCGGTCATATCACGCTCAAATAAGAGGTTTTTCTGCGGCAACCTATATTACGCGCCCGGCCCCCTGTCAAGAATCAGATAAACTCACAAAAGCGGTTGCGCAAATACGAAGGCTTGTGTATTAATTAAGTATGTATGTGATCAGAAGAAAAATCGCGGATTATCTTATTCAAAAAAAATCCATCAGCAAGATGATGGAAAATCCCGTGGATTTGAGCCAGTTGCGCCAACGCCCGACAAAGCGGATGATCTGGGGCTGGATTCTCATGGCTTTCAGCTATGTTATCGGCTGGCCGGCGGTGGCCGCCTTTGGGGTTCTTGCCGTCTGGTATAAAGAGCCGCTCATTGCGGTTATCGGCGGGCCTACGATTTATGTTATTTCCTGCCTCGTTTTTATTTTCGGCGCGTGGCTGGCGCGCGCGCCGCAACATCTGGGCACTCTGACCAAATACGCCATTCAATCGTTTGTCAGAAAATATTCTTCTAAAAAGTTTGAATGATTATTTTTTCAGGCGAGGATCAAGCGCGTCGCGGATACCCTCTCCTAAAAGATTATATCCCACCAC
>JBBIHZ010000099.1:0-6998 GCA_037446735.1 Deltaproteobacteria bacterium | reverse complement strand
GGCCAACGTCAAATCCTTGGTTTTTACTTTTTTTATTTCCGCCAGCGCGAGATTGCCCGCGGTAACATCTATTTTGCCCGGAACGGCGACGCGGGAGGAGAGCATGTTGGTGATTCCGTCTTTCAGATAATCAATATTTTCCGCGCTGTGCGTGGTAAAAGGCAGAACCGTCACCGTGTATTTATCTTTCGCCCAGAGCGAACCTGTTGCCAAGAGAATCGCGCCCAGACAAAAGGTTAACTTAAGATATTTTTTCATGATTTTCTCCTTCAATTTTAAATATTTACGGCTAAACCCCGCGAACTTCTAACATTTTCATATCCATAATACAAGATGATTTGCAGCGTTTGCATCGTTTAGGTTTTCAGGGGAATTACGTAGAAAAGGACGGCAAAAAAATGACAGACGCTGCCGGCCAGCACAAAGGAATGCCAGATCGCGTGATTGAAGGGCAGCTTTTTCCAGGCGTAAAAAATTGTGCCCAACGTGTAGGCAAGCCCGCCGGCAATGAGCCAGAAAACGGCGCCGCCGGAAAGCGACTGAAAAATCGGTTTGATGGCAAAAATCGCCAGCCACCCCATCGCGATGTAGGCCAGCGTGGAAAGGATCTGGAAGCGATGGATAAAAAAAGTCTTGAATAATATCCCCAAAGCGGTCAGTCCCCAGACAATGCCGAAGATAGTCCAGCCCAGCGCGCCGCGCACCGCCACCAGCATAAAAGGCGTGTAGGTGCCAGCAATGAGAATATAAATGCAGGAATGATCGATAATTCTAAACACGAATTTAACGCGGGGTTTGCGGAAGCTGTGATAAAGAGTCGAGGCCGTGTAAAGCAGTACCAGCGCAAAACCAAAAATGGTGCAACTGACAATATGGCGCGCGCCGCCGTATAAACTGGCAAAGACAATCAACAGCACCAAGCCGGCCAGGCTGACAAACGCTCCCATGCCATGGGTGATGCTGTTGGCAATTTCCTCCAGGAATGCCAGGTCTTTTTTTCGACTTTCAGCGGCTTCTTTGTTCATTTTTAAACTCGGTGTATTTCAGATATATTTTTATTGCGGACTTGTCAATCCTTTTCGGGCGTTGGCCGTTAAAGATGCTGTTAATTGGCCTTGACGTAAAGATAAAATTCGTAATAAAAAGAAAACTAATCATAAATGTTACACCTGCTTATGCCAATGAATTCAGTGTCCTTCTTAAGGAGGTTTGCTTGATACCAAGATATTCCCGGGGAATAATGGAAAAGATATGGAGTCCGCAAAGCCGCTATCAGAAGTGGCTGGATGTGGAAATTGCCGCCTGTGAGGCTATGGTTAAATTGGGCAGAGTGCCGCAGAGCGCTTTGGACAATATCAGGCGAAAGGTTTCCATCGATGTGGCGCGGATTGACGAAATCGAAAAAACCACCAAGCACGATGTTATCGCCTTCCTGACTTCACTTACGGAAAAAGTCGGCGAAGACGGGCGCTTCATCCATATGGGACTGACCTCCTCCGATGTGCTGGATACATCGCTGGCCGTCCTTTTAAAAGAAGCAGCGGAAATTCTGCTGGAAGACATCGACGCGTTGCTGGCAGTTTTAAAGAAAAAAGCGTTTGAACACAAAAAAACATTGATGATCGGCCGGTCGCACGGAATTCACGCCGAGCCGATTACTTTTGGCCTGAAGATGGCGCTGTGGTATCAGGAAATGGAGCGAAACCGTGCGCGCCTGGAGCGGGCAAAAGAAACAGTAAGTTATGGCAAAATTTCCGGCGCGGTGGGAACTTTTTCATTTGTGGACCCATCTGTGGAAGAATATGTATGCAAGAAACTTGGCCTGAAACCGGCGCCTGTTTCCTCACAGATTGTCCAGCGCGACCGGCATGCAGAATTTTTCACCATGCTGGCGGTTATCGCCTCTTCCCTAGACAAATTTGCGCAGGAAATCCGCCATTTGCAGAGAACGGAAGTGCGCGAGGCGGAGGAATATTTTTCGCCCGGGCAAAAGGGTTCCTCGGCGATGCCGCACAAACGTAATCCGGTGCTTTCCGAAAACATATCCGGTCTTGCCCGGCTTGTTCGTTCATATGCGCTCGCGGCGCTGGAGGATGTCGCCCTCTGGCATGAGCGCGATATCAGTCATTCCTCCGTGGAAAGAGTCATTGCGCCGGACGCCACGATTGTTTTAGACTTTATGCTGGGCAGGTTTACAGGTTTGATGGATAAACTTGTTGTTTATCCGGAAAGAATGCTCGCCAATCTCAACATGACGCATGGAGTAATTTTTTCGCAGATGGTTTTGCTGGCGCTTATCGAAAAAGGAGCGACAAGAGAAGATGCCTACGCGATTGTGCAGAAAAACGCGATGAAATCATGGCAGGAAAATCTGGAATTCAAAAGAATTCTCTCCGAAGATGCCGTAGTGAAAAAGCATCTATCGATGAAAGAATTGGACAAAATATTTGATATTAATAATTTTCTGAAAAACCTCGATTTTATTTTTAGGCGGGTTTTCGAGAAATAGGGTTTTAGGAAAAAAACTTATTTTTCAATAACCGTGTCTCTTTCGAAGCTTTTAAGGGTGTCAGGGTAGTCGATATTATAGTGCAGGCCGCGGCTTTCTTTGCGCAGACGGCAGGACTGCACGATCAGCTTGGCCACGGTCGTGATGTTGCGCAGCTCGATTAAATCTTTTGTCACTCTATAATTCCAGTAGTACTCGTTGATTTCTTTCTGAATCAGATCGATGCGCCGTTCGGCGCGCTCCAGACGCTTGTCGGAACGCACAATGCCCACGTAGTTCCACATGCAGCGGCGGATTTCGTCCCAGTTGTTCGTAACCACAATGCTGTCATCGCTTTCCACGGCGCCGCCCGGATCCCAGGGAGGGATGGAGATAGTGCTGAGTTCGGTCTGCCGGAAGGATTTGGCAATTTTGTTAAAGGCGCGATGCGAGAATACCAACGCTTCCAAAAGCGAATTGCTGGCCAGGCGGTTCGCGCCGTGCAGGCCGGTGCAGGAAACTTCGCCGCAGGCAAAGAGATTGTCAATAGACGTTTTGCCCCAGTGGTCGACCGCGACGCCTCCGCAAATATAGTGCGCCGCTGGAGCCACGGGTATAGGATCAACGGCAATATCAATGCCGAATTCCAGACACTTTTCATAAATATTGGGAAAACGGTTTTTCAGAAAATCACGGTCGTGGTGCGTGATATCTAAAAGCACATATTCATCGCCGGATTTTTTTATTTCCATGTCAATTGCTTTGGCCACGATATCTCTTGGGGCGAGGCTTTTCATGGGGTGATACCTTTCCATGAATGTCGCACCGTTTTTTAATTTTAAAATTCCTCCCTCACCGCGCACTGCCTCGCTGATGAGAAATGCCTTGGCCTCCGGATGGAAAAGGCAGGTAGGATGAAACTGGATAAATTCCATGTTGGCGATTTTCGCGCCCGCGCGGTAAGCCATCGCCACGCCGTCGCCTGTGGCAATGTCCGGATTGGTCGTAATCAGATAGACTTTGCCCGCGCCGCCGGTGGAAAGTATTGTGTATTTGGCGCGATAGGTGTGAACGACATCCTCGTCAATATCTAACACATAGGCGCCCAGACAGTTAACTGTGCGCCCGTCGGCGTCTTTCTGCAGAATCAGGTCAATCGCGATATGGTTTTCGTATATCTGAACATTTTTTAGAAGAGCTACTTTTTCATGCAGAGCGCGTTCGATTTCCCGTCCGGTAAGATCCTTGGCGTGCAGGATGCGTCGGTGATGATGGCCGCCTTCCTGGCCTAAGTCATAGGGATAGGGAGGTATTTCCGATTTGGTGAATTCCACGCCCCATTCCACAAGTTCCTGAATGCGCGGCGGCGCTTCCTTGACGACAAATTCCACCACGTCTTTGTGGCAAAGGCCGGCGCCGCAGATGAGCGTGTCGTTGATATGCTCTACAAAACTGTCAGTTTTATCGGTAACGGCGGCGATGCCGCCCTGCGCGTAGTTGGTGCTGGATTCAGATTTTTCTTTTTTGGTGACAATGGCCACGCTGCCTAAAGTTGCCGCTTTTATTGCCAGACTGAGTCCCGCGATGCCGCTGCCGATAATCAGAAAATCAGTTTTTAATTCCATGGAAGCTGCCAACAATTCCCAATCGTAAAAGTTTGTTTACAAAACGCTGTCGCTTTTATATAAAGATTTTAAGTTTTTAGCAAAGAAAAATATTCGGGATTAAATTGATAGTTTTAGGAATAGAATCATCCTGCGATGAAACAGCGGCGGCGGTGGTAAAAGACGGCAAAATGCTTTCCAACGTTATTGCCTCGCAGATCAAGGATCACAGCCCCTACGGCGGCGTGGTGCCGGAAATTGCCTCGCGCAAGCACATTGAAGCGATTGTTCCGGTAATCAAACAGGCTCTGGTCGATGCCGCACTGCAGATGAAAGATATAGAAGGTGTTGCCGTAACCCGCGGCCCGGGGTTGGTTGGTTCGCTTTTAATAGGCTTGTCCACGGCCAAAGCACTCGCTTATTCGCTGGATATTCCTTTTGTGGGAGTGAATCATCTAGAGGGACACATCGCGGCAATTTTCCTTGCTGAAAAATCACCCGCATTTTCCTTTATCGCGCTAGTTGTCTCCGGCGGGCATACAAGCATTTATCTGGTGAAAGATCATCAGAGTTATTCCCTGCTGGGGCAGACGCGCGATGACGCGGCGGGGGAGGCGTTCGACAAGGCCGCAAAGATGCTTAATCTCGGTTATCCCGGCGGAGTGGTGATTGATAAGCTCGCCAAAAGTGGCAATCCGCGGACGTTTGCTTTTCCGCGCGCGATGAAAGATTCTGCTGATTTCAGTTTCAGCGGCCTGAAAACTTCTTTATTGGTCATGCTAAAAAAGCGGGGTAAAAATTTCACCGATGAGGAAATACCTGATGTTGTCGCAAGTTATCAGGAAGCTATTGTGGATGCGCTTATAGACAAGACCATGCAGGCCGCCGCTGACAATAAAATTGTGCGTGTTGTGGTCTGCGGCGGCGTGGCGGCCAACAGCCGCCTACGGGAAAAATTTACCGAGGCCGTCGCGAAGAACGGTGTTGAATTATTTATTCCGCCGACGATTTTATGCACAGACAACGCGGCCATGGTCGCGGCCATCGGCGAAGTGTTATTAAAAAGCGGCAGGCGCGACGGCCTTGATTTGAATGCTGTTTCACGCTGGCCTATTGCCGAGCAGTTTTAAATTGTATTCTTATGTTTGTCATCGCGAGAAATCCCATTTTATCGGGATGACGCGGCGATCTCGCGTATCTAGAGATTGCTTCACTACGTTCGCAATGACTTAATTTGAAATTATTATGACCACGCCCAAAGAAATTATCCATCAATACGGGATTAAGCCGCGCAAGAAGCTGGGGCAATCTTTTCTTCTGGATAAAAATATCATTCAGAAAATAGCCGTCGCCGCGGATATAAAAGCCCATGATATCGTTGTGGAAATCGGCTCCGGCATCGGCGTGCTCACGGAGGAAATTGCCAGCCGTGCACAAAGGTTAATCGCGGTGGAACTCGATGAAAACTTGACGGTTTTGCTGAAAGATAAGTTGGGACGATACGATAACGTCGAGATTCACAGCGGGGATATACTGAAGTTCAATTTCGACGCTTTATCAGAGAGGCATAAAACTAAAATTAAAATTGTAGGAAACGTTCCATATAATATCTCCAGCCCGTTGATTTTTTATTTGTTGTTCTGCCGGAAAGACATCAGCGATTTTACCTTGATGCTGCAAAAAGAAGTTGTGGAGCGGCTGGTTTCGAAACCAAGTAGTAAAAGCTATGGTGTTCCTTCGGTTTTGCTGCAGATGTATGCTGATGTCGAAAAGCTCTTTGATGTTCCGGCAACTTGCTTTTATCCCCGTCCGAAAGTGGAATCTTCCATCATTCGGGGAATATTCCGTCAAAAGCCGCTGGTTGAACTTATCGATGAAACATTTTTCAGCCAACTTGTAAAAGTTGCGTTTGCTCAGCGGCGCAAAATGTTGATCAATAATTTAAAGAATTCGAAATTGCTGATAAGTATTTCTGAAGAGAATATAGAGAATGTTCTAGCTCGTGCCGGTATTGATGGAAAGCGTCGCGGAGAGACTCTTTCCGTTGAGGAATTTGGCCGATTGAGTAACATTTTGAGAGATAAAATATAGGACGAAAATTCCCCCTTGTACGAACAAGCAATATCCCAAATACCTTTGTTTATTTGCTAAAAAACAATTTCCCTTCGCTATATTTATGGATCAGCATTGAAATCAGGGATTGATATGGGATGCCCTCTTCAATTGCTTTTGCCCGTATTTTCATCAAATCTCTCTCTGTCATACGGATATTGATGCGCATCTGCTTATTCAGGCTATAGCGCGCAATGGCCTGATATCTGGATTTCTCTTTTTTAGTCAGGTCGGAAACCCATTCTTCGTTCTCCAGTGATTCCGCAAGATTCTTTTCTTCTTCGTCTAAATATATTTTTTTCTTCATTTTAGTTCTCCCAGATATTTCTTTGTTGCCTTTCTATTAGGGATAATGGTTTTTAAAAATATTTTTCCTTTATCTTCTATATACGGCACCGAATAAATGTAATTACCAATTCTTACTAAAAAAATCTTCTGACCGGGGTATTTTGTCGGATTAGGATGTTTTAGCCGGTCAATTAAACCACCTGTTGCTATGGCCAGGGCAACCTGCTCAAATGATACGCCGCGGTATTGTTTGAGTTTTTTATTTTTTTCGTCATTCCAGTCAAAATGTTTCATGAATGTGTGCCTATTGTATTCAAAGTCAAGATAGCAGTTATCTATGTCGCTGTCAAACGGTATTTTATTTTGGCCTTAGAAAGTATTTGTATTGGCGGCGATAAATAAAAAAAGCGCCGGAAATATTCCGGCGCTTGATTGATAATGATAGTTTCAATTTTTAATTTTCGGGAGCAGGGGTGACCTTACCCCGAAATATGTACCAGGTTCAA
>JBBIHZ010000098.1:2100-7001 GCA_037446735.1 Deltaproteobacteria bacterium | reverse complement strand
TTATCACGAGTCAAGAATGTCTACTTTTCTCCTCATGGAAAAAATCTTGATATAAATGGACTTATTAGCTAGTATTTTTTCACACACATACATTGGAGTGAGCGCGTGTTTGTCAAGATATCCAGCATGAGCATTATCGGCATGGAAGCGTATCCTGTGTTAGTCGAGGTGGATATATCACAGGGACTGCCGCAATTCGCCACGGTCGGCCTGCCGGACGCGTCCGTCAAGGAAAGCCGCGACAGAATCAAAGCGGCGATTAAAAATTCCGGCTACCGATTTCCGCGCGCTCATGTCACCGTTAATCTTGCTCCCGCCGACGTGAAAAAAGAAGGAACTGCCTTCGACCTGCCCATCGCCGTGGGAATTCTCGCCGCGGAAGAGTTGATCAAGGAATCCGCCACGCGAAATTGTTTTTTCATGGGAGAGCTATCCCTGGACGGCAGCGTGAAAAAAATAAGCGGCGTGCTGAACGCCACTTTTAAAGCCAAAGAAATGGGCTTTGCCGCGGCCTTTGTGCCGCAGGAAAATGCCGCCGAGGCGGCAATGGTGGAAGGAATCAGCGTGTATCCTGTCAATAATCTGCCAGAGGTTGTGGAATTCTTAAATGGCAGAATAAACATAACGGCGCTTTCTCTTAACGCCAGCGGCGTGTTCCAGCGAACGCGCTGTTATGATATCGACTTCAGTGAAATAAAAGGACAAAAGCAGGCGCTGCGCGCCCTGGAGATTGCGGCGGCCGGCGGCCATAACGTGCTGATGATCGGCCCGCCCGGCTCCGGAAAAAGCATGCTGGCCAAAAGATTGCCGACCATCCTCCCCGATCTTTCCTTTGAAGAAGCAATTGAAGTAACGAAGGTTTTTTCGGTAGCCGGCTCATTAACCAGAGAAGAAATGATGGTCGCCACCCGGCCTTTCCGCTCTCCGCATCATACAATATCGGACGCGGGCCTGGTGGGCGGCGGTCAAACGCCGCGCCCCGGTGAAATCAGCCTCGCTCATCTGGGCGTTCTTTTTCTGGATGAATTGCCCGAATTCAAAAGAAACGCGCTGGAAGCCCTGCGTCAGCCGCTGGAAGAAGGAGAGATAACCATTACCCGCTCTTCAGTAACGGCATCATTCCCCGCCCGCTTCATGCTGGCGGCGGCAATGAATCCCTGCCCCTGCGGTTATTTCGGCGACAGGGTGCGCGCCTGCCGCTGCAGCCCGCAGCAAATCCGCCAATATCAGGGAAAAATTTCCGGACCGTTGATGGACCGCATTGATTTACACATTGAAGTTCCTTCCGTAAAATATCGGGCCCTGTCCGGCAAAGAAAGCGGCGAATCTTCCGAAGCGATAAGAAACAGGGTGCTCGCCGCGCGCGAAATTCAGAAAAAACGCTTTCAGCAGGATGGCCTGGCCTGCAACGCGCGCATGACGGAAAAACAAATCAAGGAGTTTTGCGCCATTGATGACGAGTCGCATAGCCTCATTGAAATGGCCATCGAAAAACTGGGGCTGAGCGCGCGGGCGGTCAACCGTATTTTGAAAGTATCGCGCACCATTGCTGATCTGGAAAACAGGGAAAAAATCGATGCCTCTCATGTAGCCGAGGCGATTCAATATCGAAGCCTTGATCGCAGTTTAATTTAGTGCTATAAAAACTTAATGGCCTGATCATTCAGGCATTTTTATTATTTACAGAGGCATATTATGGAAATAAAAATTATTAAAACGGCGCCGGAAAAAATGAAGCCCAAACCCAAGGACGAATCAAAGCTGGGCTTTGGAAAAATATTTACCGATCATATTTTCACCATGAAATACAAAGAAGGCAAGAGCTGGCATGACGCCATGATCGAACCTTACCGCCCGCTGCAGCTGGATCCCACGGCAATGTGCCTGCATTACGCGCAGGAAATCTTTGAGGGATTGAAAGCCTATCGCGGCAGCAACGGACAGCTTTTCCTTTTTCGTCCGACGGAAAACATTAAAAGAATGAACATCTCCGCGGAAAGGATGTGCATGCCCGTGGTTGATGAAAACGTTTTTCTGGACGCGCTCAAAAAACTGGTGCTGCTGGAAAAAGACTGGATTCCGCACGGCGAAGGGACGTCACTTTACATTCGCCCCACCATGATCGCGACGGAACCGGCGCTGGGCGTGCATCCGGCGGATGAATACCTGTTCTTTATCGTGGTCGGGCCGGTGGGCGCCTATTATCCGCAGGGGTTTTCTCCAACGAAAATTTACGTTTCCGAGGAATACGTGCGCGCGGCCACGGGTGGGACCGGCTATATCAAGGCGGGCGGCAACTACGCGGCCAG
This sequence comes from Deltaproteobacteria bacterium, assembly GCA_037446735.1. Lineage (GTDB taxonomy): Bacteria > Desulfobacterota > Syntrophia > Syntrophales > Smithellaceae > UBA4810. Next base: position 4,692 of record JBBIHZ010000098.1, on the reverse strand, counting down.
CCTTTACGCCAGTAAAATCGCCACGAATATGGGCTACACCCAGGTTTTATGGCTGGACGCGCGGGAAAAAAAATATGTCGAAGAAGTCGGCACAAGCAATATTTTCTTTTTAATCGGCGATGAACTGATTACACCGGAGCTTACCGGCACTATTTTACCCGGTATTACGCGTAAATCCGTCATTCAACTGGCCAAGCATTTCGGGATGAAGGTCGCAGAAAGGCAAATCTCCGTTGATGAAGTCACTGAGAACCTGCAAAAAGGCACGCTCAAGGAGGTTTTTGCCTCCGGAACAGCGGCAATTATTTCGCCGGTGGGTCAGATTTATCACCGGGGCAAAGAATACCTGATTAATAAAGGGAAAACCGGTCCGGTGGCGGAAAAATTATACACGGAAATTCTGCAAATTCAGTACGGATTGAAGCAAGATGAGTTCGGCTGGCGGGTTAAAATTGACGAATAAAACCTGAGGAAAAAATTTACCAAATCAAAATTGCTCTTCGATACAAACACTTGCAAATGCATTCCACAAACTTGTGGAAAAACATGTTGATAACTTTGTTGACAACCTCAGCGAAAGCCCGTTTGACGTAGATTTGCACCAAATTGCCCAATCTTTGGGCAAGATAAGAATTCAATATAATCAATGGCTTATAAATATAGCCTGTTATTGCTGATAGTTATAAGTACGGATATTAGTGAGATATAAACTGCACATAAAAAGTGTGCCAAAAAATTTCAAATTTAATGTGGCAAAAATGAAAAAAATTATGTCGCAAAAGCCTTCCAAAAATAAGCATTTCACGACCGCGTTGGTCCATATCCAACTCGTGCTGGCCACATTTTTTGTGTTTTGCGCACATTTTTCTTGCTTTGCCCAGGATACCCTACCGCCGCGGGAAGAAACTGTGAGCAATCTGCAAAAAGTATACGAAGAAACCGCCGATTTCCGGGCGGATTTTGTCCAGGAGACCTTCAATAAGTCCCTTAAAAAAACTTTCACCGAAGAAGGAATCGTTTATTTTAAGAAGCCCCGCAATATGCGCTGGGACTATACCCGGCCGGAAGTCAAAAAAATGATCATTAACCCTCAAAAGGCGTGGCTTTATGTGCCGCGGGAAAAAGCGGCATACATGCAAAAGGCGGCCAATATCTTTCAATCAGGAACATTGCTCCGTTTTTTGTCCGGGATAGGAAAAGTAGATGACGATTTTCATATAACCTATGCCCTGCCAGAGGCGGTGGATAAAGATGGCAACTATCTTTTAAGGCTTACGCCCAGAGAAAAAAGCTATTCTCTGAACACAATGAATATGACCGTGGACAAAAATACTTATTTTATCACGCAGGTGAGCTTTGAAGACCTGATGGGAAACACCACCACGCTTAAATTTTCCAACCTGACCAGAAACACCGGCATTCCCGATAAGCTGTTTCAGTTTAGCCCACCGGCGGGAACAAATATTTTCGACATGCCGTAAAATTAACAGCAATAGTATTTTCATTTATTTGACGATACGCAGATTTCCAATATCCTATCCACGTTAAAGCGGCGATTTTCCTTGCGTGTCAGGCAATAGGCATCCATTCCGACAAAAGGATGCCCGCTGTATTCCATCTCTCCGACAAACAGCGGCCGGACTGTGCGGCGCGATTTTTCATCCTTTGCCTTTAAGTAAAGGATGTCCAGATTTTTCTTTTCTTTAATCGCGGCGTGAATGATCCGCAATTTATCGTCGTGAGACCATTTTTGCTGAGCTTTATCATATTGGATGCGGGTAATAAATTTTACAATATGCCAATCCATCAAAATATGACTTTTCTTCAACGGCTGCTTTAGCACAATTCCCGCAAGAGATGTGCAACGTGAAAGCGCCACATACATCTGCCCGTGGGCGAAAGTGCCGCGCCCCACATCAATAATCACGTTTTCAAAGGTTTTCCCCTGACTTTTGTGAATAGTGACCGCAAAAGCCAGGCGCACCGGATATTGACGGAAAGAACCGACTTCCTCCGAATGCAGTTCCTCATCCTTGAGAAAATATTTATAAATCTTCCATGTATAGGGAGAAATATCCGCCGTTTCGCCGTTGTCCAGTCTGGCCACGATAACATCATCGCCATCCTCATTTTTGGCGAACTTTTTTATTTTGCCGATAGTTCCGTTAATCCATTGGCCGTAAGAATCGTTATTAAGCAACATAACCTGCGCGTCTTTTTTCAATTTCAGATCGAGAGCCGTCGGCATGGATTCCGCGCCGAAATCGCCTTCAATCAATCCCCGCGCCTTCCAGATTTTACCGGGCAGTTGAGCCAGACGTTGTTCGTTGATGCTGTCGGCCAGTTCGTTGGTGCTGGTCAACGAAATATAAAAATCTTCGGCGGAAACCTCAAAAGAGGGATTACACCGCTGATTGAAAAGCGCGACATCATCATCCGTGATAGAGTTATTACGGATAGTGTTAAGCAGGCGGATAAATTCATTATCTTTCTGGCGATAAACTTTTTCCAGTTCGACAAATTCCATCTCCAGTTCTTCCATAACTTTAGCGCTGAAAAAATACGGGCTGTCATAGTGCGACTTGAAAATTT
>JBBIHZ010000098.1:0-2090 GCA_037446735.1 Deltaproteobacteria bacterium | reverse complement strand
AGGCGGCAGCTGATACAGGTCACCTATAAAAATCATCTGCACGCCACCGAAAGGCCGTTTGGAATTGGGGCCGTTGAGGCGCAAAAACTTATCCACGCAATCCAGCAGATCAGCCCGCACCATGGATACCTCATCAATGACAATCGTGGTAAGGTTTTTGTAGATGGTCGGTTTTTCTTTTGGCGCAGCCTTTTTCTTTTTAATTGACACGGGAGTTACATTCGGCTTGAAATGGAAAAAGGAATGAATTGTTTGCCCGCCGATATTAACGGCGGCAACGCCTGTCGGCGCCAGAATTACGGCGTTTTTATTGGTATGGTCATGAAAATAATTGAGCAATGTTGATTTGCCCGTGCCCGCCCGGCCCGTGATGAAGATATTTTTATCCGTCTCTTCCATCAGCGAAAGCGCTCGCTTGAATTCGGGATTAAAATCAATCTCGGCCGGTTTTGCTGTTTTAATCATTTTTACCTCTATCCGGCCGCAGAAGGAAAATTTTTGCCATTGCCGGGCAGAGTATCCAGCGGGCTTTTCAGCGAGCGAATGTCGCGGGACATGACATGCGTGTAAATTTCCGTTGTCTTAACATCCGCGTGACCGAGAAGTTCCTGAAGAACGCGAATGGTGACGCCGCTCTCGAGCATATGCGTCGCAAAACTGTGCCTCAGCGTGTGGCATCCTACCTTTTTATCGATCCCGGCTTTTTCAGCCGCCCGCTTCACGGCTTTTTGTAAAACGGATTCCATCACATGATGACGCATGACTTTGCCGGAACGCGGATCGCGTGAACGCTCCTTGGCGGGAAAAACCCATTGCCAGTTGGTCGCCTTTGCCGCGTTGGGATATTTTCTGGCCAGCGCCTCCGGGATATAAACCTCCCCGAACCCCTCTTCCATGTCTTTGTGGTGAAGCGATTTCACCGCCGCAATTTGTCGGAACATCTCGTCGCGCAGATTTCTGGGAAAAACGGTTGTCCGGTCTTTTCCCCCTTTGCCTCCGCGTATAAAGATAAGATTTTGCCCAAAGTCAACATCCTGGGCACGCAGACGGATGCATTCCATGAGCCTCATCCCGCTGCCGTATATCAGCTTGGCCATAAGCGCGGGCTTACCCTCCATAACGGAAAGAAGCCTCTGAACCTCGGCCTGAGTCATCACGGTAGGCGGACTTTTAAGGCGCTTACTGCGTGCCGGAGTTATTTTGTCTTCCAACTGAATGTCCAGAACATGTTTGTAGAGGAAAACCAGAGCGTTAAGCGCCTGCCTCTGCGTGGAAGCTGTTACCTTGTCATGGGTGGCCAGATGAGAAAGAAACGCCTCGATATTTTTTGCGCCGAGAAGCTTTGGATGGGTTTTACCGCCAAAATAGTGAATATAACGAAGTATCCATTGACAATAAGTCTGCTCCGTGCGATAGGCGTAGTGGTGATAACGAAGGACCTCTCGAACCTGGTCCATTAATTTGAGCTTTGGATTGGGACGGAACTTCGATTTATTATCCATGTTTTCCATGTTTAGCATTTTAATATCGCAATAAATGGAATTTGGCAAGCGATTTTGTAATAAGTGGAAAATGGTCTAGCTTTTATTCCATTTTTTATAGTTTAATATCAAAATAAGTGGAAAATGTTTCCATCTATATGCTTCGCTATAATGGAATATTTTCCGTATATTACACTGTTCAGTGGAGGTAAAATATGGGTATGCATATCGGTTTCATAGCAGTGAAAGCCAGTGCTTTTCAATTTCGGCAAGCATTCTCTGAGGTCTGGCCTAAGTATGAAGTTATTGCCTATAACGAAAATCTCGTTGACGCCGACACAATGTGGGCTTGGAAAAAATCACATGAGCAATTTGTTTCGGCTGCGGATTGGTCGAAAGAAAATCCTGGCAAACAAGTCTATGTATTTTGGCAGGATGGTATATGGGCAATTATGTATGATGAATCATATACATTGGCAGCCGATGAAGAAGCACTAAAGCTGCTAAGCGCAAAACTTGGTACGGTTCTTTCATTTATTGTCGAGACTCATAGTGGTTGTGCATTTTTCTGGTATTTTGAATCAGGAATGCTCAGGCGCATGATACAAA
>JBBIHZ010000097.1:2113-7053 GCA_037446735.1 Deltaproteobacteria bacterium | reverse complement strand
GGCAGGCCTTCTTCAATGCTGACCAACTCCACCGGCGCGTCACTTTTTATATGCGCCTGCTCTTTGGAACCAAAAATAAATCTTTTTACCGCAGGGTAAATATCATCCGCGCATTTTACGCAGTCCTGCTGATAATTTTTTAGTTTAAATGATTTAAGCGAGGCGCCCCGCGTGGAAAAAACCGCGGTGTAAAGCGGTGTTTCCACCTTGACATCGCGCGACGGCAGTTGTCTTCCGGCAACGGTCTTTCTTGCGACGGCAACTTTCTGCGGAACAATTTGCTCGGCAATCTTCTCGGTTTTCACCGCCTCCGTGCCGGGAGCGGGCGTTCGTTCCGGTTGCGGCGGTTTAACAAAAAACATCTGGTATAACAAAAGTACAGCTACTGACAGGACGATGGCAAGTAATGTCCTTTTGTCCATGGAGAACCTCCCTTATTGATTATTTGACTGGATCGTATCCGCCCGGATGGAAAGGATGACAGCGCATAATTCTTTTTACGCCCAGAAACGCCCCTTTCGCCGGTCCATGCAGCTTAATTGCCTGTATGGCATATTCGGAACATGAAGGATAAAAACGGCAGCACTGAACGTAAAATACCGAGGGAAAAAATATTTGATATAAACGGATGAGGGAAACAAATATTTTAATCAAAAATTTTCTGAACATGAATTATGTTTCAGCTTTCCTCTCGATAAGTCGCGTCAGTTCCTCGCAGATTTCCTTGTATGTGAGGGGGGGGATATTTTTTTGGCCATTAAAACAATGTCGCACCCTGCGGGAAACAAATCTTTGTTCAGGCGGAAACATTCTCTAAGCAGTCGTTTTATTCTGCTTCTCTTGACGGCGTTGCCCGCCTTTTTGGATACGGTGATTCCCAGCCTTTGTATTCCCTGGGTATTGCTATATGTAACAGACGTAAAATTTTTAGAGCTTTTCCAAACCCCCTGCCGGTAAATAACCCTGTATCTGCTCGAGCTAGTTATCCTTTCCTCTTTCCGGTAAGATTGTTTTTTCATGCATACCGACCGGCCGATCCTATCAAAACTTAAAATGCTTGCCTATCCTATACGGTTAAGCGTTTTCTTCCTTTGGCTCTGCGGCGGCTTAATACCTGCCTGCCGGATTTTGACGCCATACGGACAAGAAACCCGTGGGTTCTTTTTCGTTTTAGATTCGTTTTATTGGTTAGCGTCTTTTTCATTATTAAATCCCCTAAAAGTTATGAGGTCAGGCATAAATCATAGTCATCTTTATTTGTCAAGACCATTTTGGCCCAATGATAGTCAAAAATCCCATGATTTTCCATATATTTCACGCCAAAAAACTGGCAACTATGACGGCAGTCTTCCCTCCTGGCGCAGTTTTTCCACAATTTGATTAATCGCAGGCATGGCTTCCGTGGCGGCCTTTTCGCCTTCCATGATCGCTTCGTGCCTTTTGGAAAAATCACTGGAACCGATGTGTCCTACTTTTGGCCTGATGATGATATCGCTGTGCCTCAGATGCAAGGATGCAACCTTGTTATACATAATATCCACCGCCTGCATAATTGTATCTACCGTGGCTTTTGGCGGGAGGGTCTCCACGCCGGACGAGATATCAACGGCAATTACCACATCCGCCCCGAAACGACGCGCCACATCCGCGGCCAGCGGGTTGACTACTCCGCCGTCCACATAATATTTATCGCCGATCAGCACCGGATTGAAAATGCCGGGAATGGAACAGCTGGCGCGCACGGCTCTGCCGGGGTTACCGCGGCCGAAAATCATTTCTTCGCCGTTTTGAATATTTGTTGCCACGGCATAAAAAGGAATCTTGAATTTTTCCATGGGGGTAAATTTAACCCTAGTATTTATGAAATTCTCCAGCCTCTCTCCTTTGATAAAACCGTTATCCGGGATGATGTAATCGGCGATATCATCTCTTTGAATGGCCAAGGCGATTCTCTGCAAATCATAGGGGCTGTATCCATAGGCGTATAAGCTGCCCACAAAAGAGCCGACGCTGGTACCCACCACCATGTGAATAGGAATTTTGTGCGACTCCAGAACTTTCAAGACGCCGATATGCGCGAATCCCTTGGACGCGCCCGCGCCCAAAACAACCGCGATTTTCGCGGAGCGCGAGGGCACGATATCACCCGGTGTTGTCGCACAGGAAACAAAAAGAAACAGGGAAACAAAACAAACAATGAAATTTACGCTTCTGCTGATTGCTTGCGGGATTTTATTTTCCATAATTTCATGCCTTTCTTTCTTTTTTAATTCTCGGGCGTGGCCTTCTTTTTTTTGCTTTTGGTTTAGCTGCGGCCGGTTCTGTTTCTGCCACGGGAGGCACGGGTGGCGCGTGCAGGGATTGCTGGTAATAGTCGTCCAGCAGCATCGTGATCAGCGCCAACTGGTCTTCCGACTGTGACAAACTCTTGGCCAGCGGCGCGAAACGGCGCATTCTTTCAATCTGTAGATTATCCCGGGCGCGCAAGCGCGCCTCCAAAAGCGCGGTTATACGCTCGGCAACAACTTTTTCCAGTTCTTCATCGCCTGGCAGCGGACGTTCCTGCATATTGATGTTGTAATAACGGGCGATGCTCTGCAGTTTGAATTTTTCCATTTCCGCCACCAGCGAAATGGCCACGCCGCTTGCCCCCATGCGCCCGGTGCGTCCCGCGCGATGGATGTAAGCCTCCGGGTCTTCCGGCGGCTCATATTGAATAACATGAGAAAGATCGGGAATATCAATGCCGCGCGTGGCCACATCCGTGGCCACCAAAAACCGCAGCGCGCCGCGGCGCACGCGCGCCATGACCTTTTCCCGCGCGCTTTGGGCCAGATCGGAACTGAGCTCATCGGCGTCATAGCCAAAGCGTTTCAGGACAACGGAAAGATAATGCACAGTGTCCTTGGTGTTGCAAAAAATAATCGCTGAAGCGGGATTTTCGATTTCGATGATGCGCACCAGCGAACGGTCCTTGCGCATGCCGGGAACAACATAATAAACGTGCTCTATCTCCGCGATATGCACCTGGTTGCCGCTAAGGCTCAAAAGCTGCGGCGCGCGCAGAAATTGTTCGGCCAGTCTGATTACCTGTGGCGGGAAAGTGGCGGAAAACATGCTGCTTAAAATTTCCTGCCCGGGCAGATATTTGCGGATTTTGACCATATCGGGATAAAAACCCATGGAAAGCATGCGATCAGCTTCGTCAAAAATCAAAATTCGCAAATTATCCAGAGAAAGATTGTTTTTGAGCAAATGATCGAGAATTCTTCCCGGTGTGCCGACAACAAGCTGCGCGCCGGAGCGAAACGCCTCCAGTTGCGCGCCGTAACCCACGCCGCCGTAAACCACGGCTGTTTTAAAATCCGTGCCTTCAGTCAGCCGCTGCGTCTCTTTCGACACCTGCAGGGCAAGTTCGCGCGTGGGAACAAGCACCAGTGCCTGCGCCGCTTTCTTTTGCAGATCTATCTTTTCCATAATCGGCAGGATATATGCTCCGGTTTTACCGCTGCCGGTGCGCGACTGCACCATCACGTCTCGGCCGGCCAGGAGATAGGGAATGGATTTCGCCTGCACCGGCGTGAGAGAGCCCCAGCCGGTGCGCGCACATGCTTCGCGCAGCAGAACTGATAACTTTTCCAGAGATATTTCGGGAAATTCCGCCTCCGGCGCTGCTTCATTCTTTCCGCTTTTATCCTTATCGCTCATAACAACCTTTCCGGGTGTGATTTAAATTTTAATATTATTTAGTTTAGCGGCGCGCCGGATGCAAGGAAATATTTGCCTTCTTTCAAAATGCCCCGATTTTTTCGGCGGTTCCCGTGCTGGCGTAAAATATTCTTGACAGCGTATATTTATTAATATATTGTTTTTACCAGTTCGAAAAAGGACTTTTTAAGTCCTGTCTTTTGGAGAGATTCACGTATTCAAAAAAACAACTCGATGCTTACTAATCATCTGCAACTTTAAAAACGCGTGATTACCTTCTTGTATTTCTGCAAAAATATCGCGGTAAAAAGTGAACATAGCATATCTCAATAATATTCCCGCAAGAATCTAAACATTAAGGAAGTATTGTATGAACATCGAAGACATCAAGAGGCTGCCGATCAGCGAATTGAATAATTTGGCCCGCGAACTGAGCGTTCCCGACGCCAGCGGCATGCGCCGTCAGGATCTGATTTTCGCCATCCTGCAGACGCAGGCGGAACAAAACGGCGTGATTTCCGGCTCCGGCGTGCTGGAAATTCTGCCGGACGGCTTCGGTTTTTTGCGTGCGGTGGATTACAACTATCTGCCCAGCCCGGATGATATTTACATTTCGCCTTCGCAGATACGCCGCTTTAATCTGAGAACCGGCGACACGATTTCCGGCGAAGTCCGTCCCCCCAAAGAAGGAGAAAAATATTTCGCCCTGCTGAAAGTGGATGAAGTCAACTTCGAAGGCCCGGAATCAGCGCGGGATAAAATACTTTTTGACAACCTGACCCCCCTTTACCCGCAGGAAAAACTCAACCTTGAATTTGATCCGGAGAATTTCTCCACGCGCATGCTTGACCTGTTCGCCCCAATCGGCAAAGGTCAGCGCGCCCTTATCGTCTCGCCACCGCGCGCCGGTAAAACAGTGCTCCTTCAGGATATCGCGCACAGCATTACCGCCAATCATAAGGAAGTTGTTCTGATGGTTCTGCTCATTGACGAGCGTCCTGAAGAAGTCACCGACATGCAGCGCAGCGTCAAGGGAGAAGTGGTCTCGTCTACTTTTGACGAGCCGGCCACCCGCCATGTGCAGGTGGCGGAAATGGTGATCGAAAAGGCAAAACGCCTCGTTGAGCATAAAAAAGACGTGGTGATTCTGCTCGACTCTATCACCCGTCTGGCGCGCGCCTACAACACCGTCGTGCCGCCTTCCGGCAAGGTTCTGTCCGGCGGCGTCGATT
>JBBIHZ010000097.1:0-2078 GCA_037446735.1 Deltaproteobacteria bacterium | reverse complement strand
GCGCGGCCCGCAACATCGAAAACGGCGGCTCGCTCACCATCATTTCCACCGCGCTCATCGACACCGGCAGCCGCATGGACGAAGTTATTTTTGAAGAATTCAAGGGCACGGGCAACATGGAACTGCACCTGGACCGCCGCATCGCCGACCGCAGAATTTTCCCCGCCTTTGACCTCATCCGCTCAGGCACCAGAAAGGAAGAGTTGCTGATTCCCAAGGCCAACCTGAATCGCGTCTGGATATTACGCCGCCTGCTGCAGGAAATGAACCCGGTTGACGCTATGGAATTCATCGTCAGCAAGATCAAAAAGACCGAAACCAATCAGGAATTTCTCGACTCCATGAATTCGTAGGCGCCAAATATTCGCTTGAATTTTTAATTCAGATATTGTAGAGAGCGCATCTGCTTTGAAAATATAAAGAAATTTCGCGGCAATAAGCGGCGGAGAGAAGCCCCAGGAGGAAAAAGGCTAAAATGAAAGAAGGCATTCATCCCGATTACAAAAAAACAACCATTACTTGCGTTTGCGGCAATGTGATCGAAACGCGTTCAACCAAAAAAGACGTTAAAATAGAAATTTGCTCCAACTGCCATCCCTTCATGACCGGCAAGCAGAAAATCGTCGATACGGCCGGCCGCGTGGAAAGATTCAAGAAGAAATACGAAGCGCAGGAAGAGAAACAGAAAACCGCCAAAGATAAGAAGAAAAAATAACCGCCGCCCCTCGCGTGGCCTGATTATCATCTGATATTTTTATGATTCACGTTTATCGCCGCACTTTCCATCTGTAGCTCCCTTTTTTAAACTGCGCCTTTCGGGCGCGCGCCGTAAATCCTTTTTTACTAACCACAAAAATTTATTTTCAAAAAGATTATGGATATTATCCTCGACAAATTGCGTGATATTGAAATCCGCCACCGGGAACTTGAAGGGCTTTTGAGCGATCAGCAAATTGTTTCCAAACAGGGTCTTTACCAAAAATACGCCAAGGAGCACGCGGAACTCGCGGAGCTGGTGGAGGCGATACGCCGCTATGAAAAAATCAGAAAACGCATTGAGGAATACCGGGAATTCATCGCGGGCGGCGACGAAGATTTGAAATCAATCGCTCGCGAGGAAATGCCGCAACTTCAGCAGGAACAAGTTGAACTTGAAGAAAAAATAAAGATTCTGCTTCTGCCTAAAGATCCCAATGATGACAAAAACGTTTTTTTGGAAATCCGCGCGGGAACCGGCGGCGACGAAGCCAGCTTATTCGCCGCGGATTTATTCCGCATGTACGCGCGCTACGCCGAATCCCAAGGCTGGCGCGTGGAAGTGGTTAGCTCCTCATCCGCCTCCGGTTTGGGCGGCTACAAGGAAATTATCGCCCAGATTGAGGGCCGGGGCGCTTACAGCCGCCTGAAATATGAAAGCGGCGTGCACCGCGTGCAGCGCGTGCCGGTCACCGAAGCGCAGGGCCGCATTCACACTTCCGCCGTCACCGTGGCAATCATGCCGGAAGCCGAAGAAGTGGAAGTGAAAATCGATCCCAATGAACTGCGTATCGACGTTTATCGCTCTACCGGCCACGGTGGCCAGAGCGTCAATACCACCGATTCCGCCGTGCGCATCACACACATCCCCACCGGCCTGGTGGTCACCTGCCAGGATGAAAAATCACAGCTTAAAAATAAAGCCAAAGCGATGAAAGTTTTACGCGCCAGGCTTCTCGATGCGATGGTGCAAAAGCAAAACGCGGAACAAGCGCAGGCAAGAAAAAGTCAGGTTGGTTCCGGAGACCGCTCCGAACGCATCCGCACCTACAACTTTCCGCAAGGCCGCATAACTGATCACCGCATCAATCTCACCCGCTACGATCTTGACAATTTCATCAACGGCAATATCAGCCCCGTCATCGACGCCCTGACGTCACACTACCAGGCCGAAGCGCTGAAAAAACAGGGGTAATAACCCCTTGCCCCACCTTAAAAAATCAATTAAACTTATTTAAATTTTATTTCATTATTTGTAAAAGCTAGTATCTTTCCGGACAGTCGGTCCTTCACCGGTTGATGTTTAAGCCGCATCTTTTGTT
>JBBIHZ010000096.1:6246-7246 GCA_037446735.1 Deltaproteobacteria bacterium | reverse complement strand
ATCGGCCCGCCGGAGGCGGTGGAAAGTTATCTTAATTTTGAAAAAATAATCGCCGTGACCAAAAAAGCGGCGCGGATGCCATTCATCCCTGCTATGGTTTCCTGGCGGAAAATCCGGATTTTGCCGAACGCTGCGAAGAAGAAAAAATTACTTTTATCGGCCCATCGAGCAGTTGCATGTCCAAGGCCAAGCCAAAAAACCGCGCCCGCCAGCTGATGAAAATGCTCAATATCCCGGTAACGCCCGGCTGTGACGACGCGATCGCCAGCGGCAGCGCGGCTGGCTTACAACAGGCGCGTGACATCGCCGCGGATGTTGGCTATCCGGGTAACGAAGCGGAACTGGAAAAGGCGGTTCACACGGCGGAAACGCGCGGCCGCAAAGCCTTTGGCACATCATCTTTTTATATTGAAAAATATCTGCAGGGCATGAAGCACGTCGAATTTCAGGTGCTGGCCGACAGCCACGGCAATGTCGTGCACCTGGGTGAGCGCGATTGTTCCGTGCAGAGACGCTTCCAGAAACTCGTGGAAGAGGCGCCCTGTCCGATTGTCAGCCCTTTCTGGCGGATGAAGATGGGCGCCGCGGCGATTGATGTGGCGCTCGCGCTTATTTACGTCGGTGCCCTCACCGTGGAATTTTTTTATTTCCCGCAGGAAAGAAAATTCTATTTCAACGAAATCAACTCCCGCCTGCAGGTGGAACACTGCGTCACGGAGCTGGTCACCGGCATCGATCTCATCCGGGAACAAATACGCATCGCTGAATGAGAATCAGCCAGGACGATATCCGCATGAACCTTCACGCGTTAGAGTGCCGCATAAATGCCGAAGACGCGCTGAGAAATTTTATGCCCTCTCCGGGACCTATCGAAAAACTCCGGCTGCCACAGGGTCCCGGCCTACGCATCGACGAAGGAATATTCGAAGGATACAAATTTCCGTTTTATTACGATTCACTGATGATGAAACTGATGAGCGTGGGAAAAAAACGCGCCGAC
>JBBIHZ010000096.1:0-6227 GCA_037446735.1 Deltaproteobacteria bacterium | reverse complement strand
GCGGAACTTGTGCTTGAAGGGCCGAAAACCACCATCCCCTTCCATCACGCGGTTTTGGCGGAAAGCGAATTTTTAAGCGGCAATTACACGACGGCGCTGGCCGACTTGCCCCAAATCAAAAACAAACTCAAGAGATGACTGCTCAGGCGGAATCTTTCCAGTCCAGCAACCGCCTTTCGCCTTCTATTTCTTTAATTTCCGTTATGTCCTGCGTCACCTCGAGCGTGCCCAGATACCGGCCCGCGTCATCGCGCACCGCAAAGTAGCGGATGTGCAGTGTCTTTCCGCGCAGATTAATCCAGAATTCGGCGCAGCTTTTACGGCCCGCCCGAAACGCTTCCACAATTTCCTGCACGATATGCACGCTTTTGGGCGGATGGCAATTTTGCACCTTTCTGCCGATAACGCCCTGGCTGCGCGGGAAAAACCGCTCGGCGGTTTCGGAATAATACAGAACTTCATCGTTGGCATCGACGAAACTGATATCCAACGGCAAGTGTTTCAGCATCGCGTTGATTTGCTTTATAGTCATCCTGCCGGTATCCAGAGAAAAAACATCTTCCTGTTGTTTGGTTATTGCGGATGACTTTGGTTGCCAATCGCTGCCCGGCACGACTCCCAGAATATAACCAAGCTCATCCTCGCCGCGGCGGATATCTTTCCATTCATCCTCCGTAAAATTTTGCAGCACCATGGGAAAGAGAATTTTTTCTTCCTTGAAAATCATTTCCGTCACGGCGTGGTTCAATTCCGTCACGGCTTTTTTAATTGCCGCAGCATCTTCCGTATCCAGAGATTCCTTCGCTTTTTTAATCAAACCCCTGATTTCATCATGGACGCCCCACATTACCTGTGATGGCGCGGTGATGCCGTGCTTTTCCATAAAAGGAAAAAGCTGGTTTTCCTTGCGCACATAATGTCTCTCAACGACAGCGACCTGCCCCAGCGCGTCGCGCAATTCCGGCGTGACTTGCGCTGCGCCTTTCTTATCCAGCCTTTTGAGAAGCTCTTCGACATGCACGACGGCCTTTTCCAGCCGCCTGTTTTCCTCCTGATAGGTGTGCAGCGGATGGCCGGCCGCGGCAACCACATTCTCCGCCTTCCCCAGGGCGTCCTTGAATACGTCGACGTGCAGTTCGCAAAGATTCTGAATTTCGGCAACGGGCATGCCTTCCATCACCAACTGTTGCTCCATATCTTTGATTTTATTTGGGTCGATTTCTTTAAATAATTCATTGAACTTCTTCCTGGCGGCGGCCGGATCGCCTCCCTGATGCATTTCCCTGATTATTTCCTTGAGGGTATCGAGACGCGCGCGCACTTCATCCGTGTCGCTTTCCAGCGCCTCCGCGCCTTGTCCGTCCGCGATTTTTTTGATTGCGCCGATAAGCTCTTCCGGACTCAGGTTCGCGGCCTTGGACGCCATATCAATCGTAGCAATTTTCGCCATCGTGGCGCGCGCTACTTTATTTTTCAGCAAAGAAAAATGGCCGTTGATTTTTTCCATTTCCTCAATCAAAAAAGGATACTTTTCCAAAAGATCGCTGATTTTTGTCTGCTTGCCTATCTTCATTCGCTTTCTCCTCGCAAATTTCTTATAAAATTATTTGGCTTTGCCGCGGACGGCAGGCTTATTGCCGTATGATTTCCAAACCTTCAGTCGCCAGATATGGCACCTGATTTTGCGCTTTGAGCACTCCCTGCACGCGAATAATTGACCCCTTCGGCGGACGAACCGTAAACGTGTAGAACTGAGCCAGCAGCTTATTCGTTCCGTCAGTGAGCATCACCCAGCAGCCGGAAGCCTGGCAAATCAAGCCGGTCTTTGCCTCCAGAATGATGTTCTTTTCTTGATAACTTGCCGGGGCGGCAAAGATCTGCGCCAGCGTCACCTGCTGTCCCTTCTTCAAATCAATCGGCGCGCCGTAAATATTGCCCTCCGAACGGCAACTGGTCACATTCAGCAGAATCGCCAGAACAACACCGGCGGCGATGCCAGGATTATACAATAATTTATTTAATTTGGTCATTTTCCAATCTCCCGTCAATAATATGAATCATGCGCGGAAATGTTTCCGCCAGTTTTTCGTTGTGCGTAACCATAATGATTGTTGTGCCTTCCTTGTTTATTTCTTGAAATAACCCGTAGATGTCCTGCGCCGTTTTGCTGTCCAGATTTCCCGCCGGTTCATCAGCCAGCAGCACAGAAGGCCTGTTGGCCAGCGCGCGGGCGATGGCTGTGCGCTGCATTTCCCCGCCGCTAAGTTGCGAGGGCAGATGCTCGCCGCGCTTGTCCATGCCCACCTTCCCCAGAAGTTCGGCTGCTCTTTTCCCGGCATCCGGGGAGCCGGCAAAATAAAGCGGCAGCATGACATTTTGCCGCGCGGTCATCGTCGGTATCAGCAGAAACTGCTGAAAAACAAAACCGATTGTTTTGCGCCGCAGTTCGGTTTGCTCGCCGAAGGATAAATCATTAATCTTTCGTCCGGCAATGGAAACGCTTCCCGCGGAGGGAACATCGAGCAATCCGATGATATTCATGAGCGTTGATTTGCCCGAACCGGATGGCCCGACTACGCCTACGTATTCTCCCTGGCTTATTTGCAAAGAAATGTCTTTGAGAGCATAAACCTCTTCTCTTCCTCGCGTATATACCTTGGTAACAGAGTTCAATGTTAACATAATTTGCTCCTATTCATTGCGCAGGGCTTCGATGGGGTTAAGGCGCGCGGCGCGCAGGGCGGGATAGAGCGCGGAAAAAGCGCCGATCAGGAGAGGGAACAGCATGGCAAGCCCTACCGCCGTGACGGAAATTCTACCGACGGTAGTAGTGGGCATTACCGAAACAATATTGCGCAAAATGGCATCGCCCCCCAGGGTGGCGCCCAGGCCCGCGATGAGCCCCAGCAATCCGCCGATTAACGATATGGCCAATCCTTCGATGAAGAAAAGCGTGAAAATCTGCGCCCGGGACGCGCCGATCGCTTTCATCAATCCGATTTCGCGCGTGCGTTCGAAAATAGACATCATCATCGTGTTCATTGTTCCGATGCCGCCGATGATCAGCGCGATTACCATCACCGTCAAAAGCATGGTTTGCGCCGCCTTAACCAGATTCTGAATCGTCCCCATTACCTGCGCGACGGTCACCGCCTGCACGTCCGCTATTTTTTCAATGGCGGCGATAGTGTCGGGAATCTTGGCGATATCATGCACCCGCACGTTCACCGTTACCACGCGTCCCTCCAGGTTCAAGAGCTTTTGCGCCGTTGTCAGTGTGGTGAATGTTGAATAATCGTCCTTGGAACCGGTAGTATCCAGAATGCCCACGACTTTGAGATTAACTTTTTTGCCGCCCGCCGCCACGGTTATGGCATCGCCGATATTTTTGAATTCGCCGCTTTTCTCGGCAAAAACCGCCGCCTCCACGCTGCCGAGAACTATTTCCCCGTCCCTCTCGGGAAACTGTCCCTTTATTTTCCACCATGGTTTCAGGGCAAGCTCTTCTTTTTCAATTCCGATGATCGGATGGGACAAGCCCAAATATTTATACGCTCCGTAGACATTAGGTGAGGCGCTCGCGACATTGGGAATTGTGGCGATTTCTTTGGTTGATTCCTTAGGCAGAGTCGCCGGAACCTGCCCGCCGATCATGATTACCGCCACCGCTTCATAGGGGCAGCCCTTGGCCACGGCAATGATCTGCGCGCCCATGCTTTCAATTTCAGAACGCATGCCGGATTCATAACCTTCCTTGAGTGCCACCAGGCTGTACAGAGAAGCCGCCGCGATGGCGATGCCGGTGATAGCCAGCGCCGACCTGATTTTTCTCCGGCGCAGTCCATCAAAAATTATAGTAAAGATATTCATCTGTTCTCCTTTTGTGCTCAAAATAAAATTAATCAGACGCCCACCCCTTCAAACAGGACAGTGGACAGATAACGCTCGCCCGCGTCCGGCAGAATTACCACGATGGTCTTGCCCGTAAACTCGACTTGTTTGGCCAGGCGCGCAACGGCGGCCACCGCCGCGCCGCAGGAAATTCCCGCCAAGATTCCTTCTTCTTTGGCCAGACGGCGGGCGAACCCCACAGCTTCGAGGCTATCCACCTGTTCAACGCGATCGACCACCGATAAATCCAGCGTGTCCGGAATAAATCCGGCGCCGATGCCCTGAATCTTATGCGGCGACGGTTTTAATTCCTGCCCGGCCAGCTTCTGGCTGATCACGGGGCTTTCTTTGGGCTCCACGGCCACGGAAAGAATTTTTTTACCCATGGTATTCTTAATAAAACGCGACACGCCGGTAATCGTCCCACCGGTGCCCACGCCGGACACCAACGCGTCAATGGCTCCCTCGGTATCGTTCCAGATCTCCGGCCCTGTCGTTTTCTCGTGAATCGCGGGATTGGCCGGATTTTTAAACTGCTGGGGCAGAAAATACTTTTTCGGATCGGAGGCCGCGATCGCTTCCGCTTTCACCACCGCGCCCTTCATGCCTTCCGTGCCGGGTGTTAAAATAAGATTCGCGCCGAAAGCCGCGAGCACCCGCCGCCGCTCGATGCTCATGGTTTCGGGCATGGTAAGCGTCAATTTATATCCGCGCGCCGCCGCGACATAAGCCAGCGCGATGCCGGTGTTGCCGCTGGTGGGCTCGATGATTTCGACGCCGGGCTTAAGCAGCCCTTTTTTTTCGGCATCCCAGATCATCGCCGCGCCGATGCGGCATTTCACGGAATAGGAAGGGTTTCTCCCTTCCACTTTTGCCAGCACAGTTGAGTTTGCGTCCTCTATGACTCTGTTTAATTTAACCAGCGGCGTATTGCCGATCGATAGCGAATTGTCTTCATATATTTTTTTCATGGTTTTCCCCTTCCCCCAACACTCTCCCGCAAGAAAAGAGTGAAATTAAGCATCAGACATTACTCAGCGCCTGTTCAATGTCCGCCACAATATCGTCTATATGTTCGATGCCGATTGATAACCTGATAAAATCAGGCGTTACTCCGGTCGACAACTGTTCCTGCGCGGATAACTGCTGATGCGTGGTTGACGCCGGATGAATAGCCAGCGTTTTGGCATCGCCGACATTGGCCAGATGAGAAATCAGCCTCAGGGAATTAATAAACTTCTTTCCGGCCTCCATGCCGCCTTTCACGCCAAATCCCAAAATCGCTCCCGCGCCTTTGGGCAGATATTTTTTTGCTCTGGCTTTTTCCGGGCCCGCCTCCAGACCTGGGTAATTCACCCAGTCGACTTTTGGGTGCGCATCCAGATACCGCGCCACGGCCAGCGCGTTTTCCGAATGACGCGGCATTCTGAGATGCAGCGTTTCCAGTCCCTGCAAAAACAAAAAAGAATTAAACGGGGATAGCGCCGGGCCCAGATCACGCAAAAGCGTCACGCGCGCCTTGAGAATATAGGCGATGTTGCCGACGGGCTTGAGCGCCTCCACAAAATTGATCCCATGATAACTGGGATCGGCATCGGCAATCAGCGGATATTTCCCGTTGGTCCAGTCGAATTTGCCGGAATCGACAATCAATCCGCCCAGCGATGTTCCGTGTCCGCCGATAAATTTGGTGGCGGAATAAGCGACAATATCCGCACCGAAATCAATTGGCCTTAAAAGATATGGCGACACGGTGTTGTCCAGAACAAAGGCAACGCCATGCTTATGCGCCACTGCCGCGATTCCTTCGATATCCGCTACGTCAAGCTTAGGATTGCCGATCGATTCGGCGTACACCGCTTTGGTTTTGGGCGTGATCGCCGCTTCCAGCGCTTTTAGATCGTTGGATTTTACAAAATTTACTTTGATCCCCAGCCGCCGGAAGGTATAGTGAAAAAGATTATAGGTTCCGCCGTAAAGATTGTCCGCCGACACAATTTCATCTCCGGCCTGCGCGATATTCAAAAGCGCCAGCGTGATCGCCGCCTGGCCGCTGGCTACGGCCAGTGCTCCCACGCCTCCGTCAAGGAGCGCGATTCTTTTTTCCAGCACATCCGTCGTCGGGTTCATCAGCCTGGTGTAGATATTGCCGAATTCCGTCAGGCCGAACAGAGCCGCCGCGTGCTCGGTGTCTTTAAATTGATAAGACGTGGTTTGATAAATCGGCACGGCGCGAGACCCCGTTGTCGGGTCCGGCTCCTGCCCGCCGTGCAGGACAAGTGTTTCTATTTTTAAATGATTGTCCAGTTTGCTCATTATTCAGCTGTCCTTTCTTT
>JBBIHZ010000095.1:0-7308 GCA_037446735.1 Deltaproteobacteria bacterium | reverse complement strand
TTATTCCACGTTGGGAGCCACTCTTCAAGTTTCAACTAAAAATGGGATATCAGCTCCGCCGGGACCGTCGTGATTAAAGGCTGTCGCTTTTCAACAAAAAGCCGTAACAAGCCAAATCAATTTATTATCAAGACCAAATTAATTTATCCACTGGTTGATAGTTTACCAGATGAGAATATCTAGGATTATCCTTCACCGAATGCTCGTAAACGCCTCTTATCTTATAATAAACATTGTCGTGCAATAATACTTTTGTGCCGGCAAGCAGACAGGCAATAAAAACATGAAGTCTGTCTGTTTCCACAAATTTGTAACGTTTAACAATTTCCAATAAAGAAATAGCAGAATAGGCATTTTCCAGAATGCCCCTTGTGCCGAATTTGGCGGCGCGCGCAATATCATTGATTTTTTTTGCTTTAATTTTTAAATTTGCTTCATGATCAGTTCTGAAGGCTTTGAGTTCCCGACAAAAGAGCGCCCGCGTTTTGTGGTAATAAATTTTAAGCAGTTTTTGACTTTTGCTTAAATTAAATACGGGAGGTAATACCTTTTTAAAACCGTATAAATATTCAAGATCCGCATAAAAGGCCAGATCATGGTCGATATAAAGCCGGCAATTCAAATCCAATGATAAAGCGTAATCGTAACTGAACTTTTCCCTCAAAATTAAAATATCGCACTGGCGCAGCAGACGAAGGACATCCCGCCGCCCTTGAATTGACTGAGAAAGCATAATAACGGGAAATTCATGCCTTGTTACTTCCCGCAAAATATTGCTGCAGGCTTCCCAATAGGGGACGATATTGCCGCCGCCCGAAAGGATTAACACGCTGTCGCCTGCGATATTTGCATAGTCATATTGCTCATCAACTTCTTCGTAAAGCAAACCCAATTCATCGGCTAGGGAATAGAAGCCAAAATTAATCAATGAATCGCCGGCATTCCCGCTATTGGCTTTGAAATAAATTTTTTTATATTTCGCCGCTTCTTTTAAAACTTCCGTTACCGCGCTCACTTTTGATTCCTCAACAGCCGAAAATTTTGTTACCCCGCGGTTTGGAAACGGCAGACGATAAATTTTTCTTTCCGCCCAGCCTAGCGGCCGCCATTTGCCGCGCGTCAGGATTTGTTTCGCCAAGTACCATTAAAAAATTATCTATATCTTTACGAAAATTATGCCGAAACCACAAACTATTATACTTATGAATACGCATGTGGTCTAAATCCAGCAATACAGGAGTTTCATTCACAAAAAGCATATTATTGTGCTGGAAATCGTCATGCGTAACCTTCGCCGCATGCAGTTTTTCCAGCAAACAAGCTATCTCGTTTAATATTTTATCCCACGCCGACCGGTAATCGCTGTCCGGCTTAAAGATATCCCAGCCGCGCAGGCCGTCAACAAACTCCATAAGATAATAAGTTTTGCCGCGGATAAAACCAAACCGTTCAATCAACACCGCAACCGGTTTTGCCGTGGCAATGCCTTGCCGTTCCAGATAATGGCTGTTCTTCCAACTGCGCAGGGCGCGGCTTTCGCGCAACATTCTCTTGAGGCCGTGCCAAAAACCTTTCGGGTTATAGCGCTTAATCACGAATTTCTTATTGTTCATCGTGATAATACTTACTGTCGTTGCCTCTCCGGGAGCTTTTTTTATAAATTTATTTACCTCATCGTCAAAGCATAAGTCCACATTTTGCAAAAATGCTTTCATTTCCGAACTATAATACTCTTTTCTGCAAATCAGACAGCGACTCAAGGTTTTTTTTCGATAATACATCAGCTATGTGCCTGTTCAATTTAAATTATTATAATTTTACTTTTAAATATATCCCTTTGAGCCAAAATTCCTGCGCTCTTGCATGGATTTGATCAAATCGCTGCTTAAGGACTTCAGCCTCCGGAAGCGCTTGTCTCAATCGGCTACAATTGTAATGCCAATGCCAATTATTTATCTTTTTGTCAAACTCAATGCTGTCATTATCTGTCAGATAAAACTTTGGCTTACTTCTTTCATCACTCACTATGATATTTTTTGTGTCGATCATTTTATGAAAAATTTTCCAACGATAGAGATCCGAAAACAGTTTAAACAAACTACCAAGCAAAATATCAATTCTTGATTCGTTGCCTGCAGCCTTTTTAAGTTCCTTGTAAAGTGAGATACCCTCAACGATTTCGGTAACCAAATAACTGCTGCCTTTTTCAGATTGAAACCAAACCAAACATTTAGGCACGGGAAAACCCATATTTTCCAATCGCCAGTTATTCAACCAACTGCAATAATCAGCGGAGGATTTTCTATATAAGCTCTTTCCTGTGAACTCTTTCACAAAATATTTTTGCCCGCCAACCGTAACTTCAGAGAATATCTTTGTGACGTTGTCACCAATTGTTTTCATATTACTTTTATTTTGGTGCTGCTTGATAATAACTCTTGCTACGGACAAGTCAAATCCAACTCGCCACCGCCATGTGCCGTCTTCTTTTTTTGCTATGGAACAAATGCTGTTTGATTTGCCGTTGTAATTTAGCAGCTTACGGCGGCGTCCCGGCCATTTGTGCCGTATTTGCCGCGCTGCCGCATGAATGATGTCCCGCCAGATATTTTCCAAAGATTTAGAGTCTGCTTCCGGAAACAGCGGCTGAAGCAATTCTTCAATTTCACTGAGATTTATATAGTGTACCAACCCGGCAAGCATCCGCAACATTATCATCTTATGCGCCAATAATAGTATTCGCTTTGCCTTCACACCATGAACATCAACTAAGACACAACGAGTGCCATCTTCTTTTTCCACGGCCAGTATATTGCCGAAATGAAGATCGGGGTGAAAAATTTTTGCCTGTAGCATGCTTTTCAACAATATTGTTATCCCCTTTAATAATCTCACCCGGCGCTTCTCGTCTTCACGGACTTGTGGCCACAAATCCCCAATGGTAAAATTATCATTTAACGCCCTCGTCAAAAGAATGCCCTGGCTGCCACTCCAACCACAGGCAATCGGCAAAACTGCCGGTACTCCTTTTTCATGCAGCATTGTCAGCGCACGAAATTCTCCTAAAACCTTGGGACGCAACTTTGACCGCCAGGCGTCCCAAGTTTCATTCGGGTGATCATATTTCAAGTAGTATGAAGGCGCAGCTTGAGGCGAGGAATATAGCGCGTACACGCTGCGCTTGCTGTTATGCTTTATGCACTTGGAAAGACCGCAGTTTCCCGCTAACCAAAGTTCGACTTCCGAAATATTTGGCCTTTGCGGCAACCATCTGGCTGAATCTGAATTGAAGCGCGGTGCCGTGGACACAATATTTATCATTTTAGTTAAAAAATAGTTTTTCTGTAACCGAAATATATACGAGTGGTGCTTTTGTCAATTATTTTTTATAATTATACATTTTTTCGGCTTACCGAGCATTAAATTATTAATGCTCAACGATAAGTGCTTTTGTTCTCAACAATGGAAAAAACATGTTCAGGAGTAATCTCTTGCATGCACTTTGTTGTCGAACATTTTTTTAAAAAACACGGGCTGCATGGTAAACTTGACCTAACTATTGTGTGACCAAGACCATAGGGCCCCGTTCTTGACGGATCGGTTGGGCCGAAAAGAGCGATGACCGGTGTACCGACAGCGCAGGCCAGATGCATGGGCCCCGAATCGGTGGTAATCACTATCTGCGCTTTTCTGAATAAAACGGCAAGTTCCGGCAAAGACGTCTGCCCCCCTAAATTGATGCCCTGGGAAACCATTTTGGATGTTATTTGGCCAATTAATGCTTTTTCACTTCCGGTAAAGATAACTTTTCTGTCAAGTTTTTGCTGAATCAAATCACCAAGCTCGGCAAATTTTTGATTATCCCAGAGTTTGGTTTCCCAATAAGCGATGGGGTTGATGGCGATAAATTTATTTTCGGCCAATCCATAATTCTCCAGCATGAGCTGGACTTTTTTTTCGGCATCCGCGTTCTGCGGGAGAATGAATTCGATTCTTTCTTTTTTGGCCCCCAGGTAAAGAGGAAAATCAAAATAACGGTCAACGGCATGCTTGCTCATATCTTCGGGTATTTTCTCATTGAGAAATAAACCGCTTAATTCCTGCCATGAGTCATAGCCGAGTTTCCGCTTTCCCTTGCTCAAAAAAACAATCAGGGAACTTTTAAAAAGACCGTGAAAATCGATTACCAAATCATAGGAACGCTTACGCAAATTTCTGATAAACAATTTCATCTCTTGCCATGCCAAACGCACACGTCCTGCTTTGATATCCGCAATCCATGATTTCCGTCGGGAAATCAGTACTTCATCCAGATGCGGATGACTGACAAGCAATCCCGACGCCGCCTCTTCCACAACCCACGTTATATGCGCTTCGGGGCACAATTTGCGCAATGCGGCAAGCGACGGCAACGTGTGAATTACATCGCCCAACGCGCTGAGCTTGACGATTAATATATTCATTTTCTGGCTTTTAATATCCACTGCACCGCTTCCAGAATATCGGCGGCAACAAAATCCGGTTGATTTTTATCTGTTGGCCTGTCCGGCCCGTCATCCTGCAATAAACTCTGGCCGAATCCCGTTTTTACCAGAATGCATTTCGCGCCGACACTTCTACCCGCCTCCATGTCGTTATATCTGTCGCCGATAATATACGAACGGGATAAATCAATATTCAAATCACCTGCGGCGCGCAACAACATACCGGCGGCTGGCTTGCGGCAGTCGCACACCTGAAGATAATGGCCCACTCCTTCAGTGGGATGATGGGGACAATAATAAAAACCATCGATAAAAGCGTTTTTTCTGCGCAGAATATCATTTAAAAATTCATGCGTGGTATTTACAAATTCTTCGGAAAATAAACCGCGCGCCACGCCCGCCTGATTGGTGATCACCACTGTTTTCATGCCGATGGCGTTGATCAGACGAATGGCTTCAAAAGCCGTGGGGATGATTTTAATCTTGGCCAGATCATCCAGATAGCCTACCTCTTCATTTATTGTTCCGTCTCTATCCAAAAAAACGGCGATATTATTTCCCATAAGAATCCTAATTTTGTTTCAATACGGCATGCGCGGCATATAAAACATCTTTCACGGCAATCAAATCCATGCAGCGAAAATCATCCGGACATTCTTCTTTCAGGCAGGGGCTGCACAAAACTTCTTTGTGTACGACAGTTATCTTTTCTCCCACCGGCGATGTTGTCGCGGGATTTGTCGAACCGAAAATCGCAACTGTCGGGATATTCAATGCCCCGGCAACATGCATCAATCCCGAATCATTGCTGATGAATAAAGAACATTGTGAAATCAGATAAACCGCTTCGCGAAGCGTCGTTTTCCCCGCAAGGTTTATCAGCTTTGTTTTGGCGCTGGAGTAAACTTTTTCGGCCGCTTCGCGGTCGTCTTTACCGCCCAGCAGAATAACGCGGCAGTTTTTGTCTTTGCACAATTCATCGGCTACCGCGGCAAACCGCTCAGGAAACCACCTCTTGGCAGGGCCGTATATGGCCCCCGGAGCGATGCCGATAATCTGCTTTGCCTCACCCGGAATAAACTCCCTTAAAATATTCTGCGCGGTTACGCGGTTGATTTTTGCCTGCAAATGCATTTCTTTGCCGACAGGTTTGCAGCCCAGCGTCTTGACCATCTCCAGATAATAATCGCCCTGATGAATCTTCTTTATCTCCTGCGTGCGTTTAATGCTGTGCGTTAGAAGAATTCCCCGCCCGTCGGAATTATAACCGGCGCGTATTTTAACGCGCGCGGCAAATGTCATGATGGCCGCCTCAATCGCGTTTTGCAGTAAAATCGCCGCGTCAAATTTCTTTTTATGAAGGATGCGGGCCAGACGAAAAACTCCCCAGACATTATCAAACTGATTCTTATATATAATCACCTCATCAACCGCGGCAAAAAGCTTGTAAATATCAGCGACAAGGGGTTTGGCTAAAACGCTGATATGCGCTTGCGGATACGTTGCGCGCACGGAGGCAATCGCCGGCAGCGTCAAAACCGCGTCACCAATCCAGTTTGTCCCTCGGATTAATATCTTGTTCAATCCCTTTTTGGGCAGCTGCTTTTTTCTTTCCGGAAGCATTAATTCTTTTTCCTTTTTACCTGCCAGGGCTTTGTCTTCCAGCGCCTGTGCAGCCAGAGCCATTGCTCCGGGTGTTTTTTTATTTGTTCTTCAATAATCGCGGCAAACTTTCGCGTATTGGCAATAACATCCTCGTCGCGCTTGCCGGTATTGATAATATCCACTTTCGGCCCTATTTCCAATGAATATTTGCCATTGAGCAACCTGCCGGTAAACGCGGGCAGCACCGTGGCGTCCGTGTAAAGAGCGAGCAGCGCCAACCCTGACGTCATTGATGCTTCGCGGCCGAAAAAGTCAACAAATACGCCTTCATTCCAAAGCACGTTCTGGTCGATAAGAAGGTTTACCGTTTCGCCGTTTTTGAGAAGACTAATCATCTTCCGCATATTATTTTTCTTGGAAAGAGATATATTGCCGTAAGAAGAACGAACGCCGGTGATTATTTTTTCCATAAGCGGACTGTCCAGAATGCGATAGACAAAGACAAAAGGAGAAGTCGCCAAAGCCAAAGCGGCATTGCCCATCTCCCAGTTGCCGTAATGAGCGCCGAATAAAATAACGCCCCTGCCCTCACGTTGGGCGGAAAGATAATTATCCAGTCCAATAATTTTTACCCATTTACTAAAATTATTTTTATTTAAGTAAAGAATGTCCGGAAATTCGGCGATAATTCTCGCAAAACTTGCGTACGATTTTTTTGCGATAGCAATTATTTCCTGATGATTTTTGCCGGGAAAAGAACGCGCCAGATTATGCAAAGCAATCAGCCTGTGTCGCATAGATAAATAATAACCAAGCCGCGCCAGGCCGCGGAGAATCAACCGCCGCGCGGAGCGGGGAATTACCAGAGCCAAAATCTTTATTATTTTTATCGCCATAGAAAACAAGCGTTCAATTCATTTTAATTTGTTTGCGCTGTTCTTGACGTCGGGCAAACGCCGCAGGAGAAAATTCTCCAGTACCACCCCGGATGGTATTATTTCCATTTCCACACGTAAAATACTGAGCATCTTTGTGAAATCCGGATATCTTTCCAACCGCATCGCGTCTTTCTCGGTCGTCAGCAAATAATCAGCATGGTATCCGATAAATTTATCCGTGAGTTCCCCGACATCAAATGAGTGATATGCATAATGATCGGGATAAGCATCAAAGGAAATTATCTCCGCTCGCGCATCTAAGAGCAGTTTTCTAAAAGAAT
>JBBIHZ010000094.1:0-7361 GCA_037446735.1 Deltaproteobacteria bacterium | reverse complement strand
TCCAAAGCCACCTTGTCCGCCGATAAAACTCCGACAACATGATCGTCATAGATGATTGGCACACATAAAAATGCCAGCTCAGAGCGGTTCAGGTGTTTTCGCGCCCCGGTGCGGTCCAGAAAATGAGTGGCATTGCCCAAATTGGCCACCGCCATGGGCCTGCCTGTCTGCGCCACCTCGCCGGTAATCCCTTCACCGGACTTGTAAGTGACTTCAAGGCCTTCAATATTTACGTCATGCGCCACATCCAGCCAGGCTTCTTTTTTTTCTCTATCCAGAAGAGAAATCATGCCCCTTTGCATACCGAGGCGCGAACTCATTTCCCGTAAAACCTTTTCCAACTGATCGCGCAGCTCCCCCGGCAAAGCTAAAATCCGGGAAATTGCATGTAGCACTGCAAGCTCTTCGTAACTATGACTGCTCAATTTATTTCCTTTCTCCGGCGAAAGT
Organism: Deltaproteobacteria bacterium; assembly: GCA_037446735.1. GTDB lineage: Bacteria > Desulfobacterota > Syntrophia > Syntrophales > Smithellaceae > UBA4810. The sequence continues at coordinate 6,911 of JBBIHZ010000094.1, read as the reverse complement.
TTTTTGACAGCATTGACCATAAAGTATGCTAAAAGGTCATTTATATTTTGTTACAAAATTGTTCTAATATCAACCATTTTTTATGGCTTTTCAAATTAATTTGCAAATAACGAACCAATTATGAACTTTTTACGGCCAAAGATCGTTGAAATTACTTTTTTGACAGTATCACCAAGCGCCTAAACATCTAAATTAATTATTAAATCCTGAAAAAATTGCCCTTATTTCTCCACGTTTAAAAAATAACAATTTTGATCTTGAGACCAACAAAAAATCACGCCATCAGTTATATTTTCTTGACATGATTTTTTTCTTCCGATAAGCAACGTCATTCGCGGTTCAGACAATCGGGCGAGCTGTTTTTTTAAGCAATTTAGTTTATAATCAGTTAATTTATTTTATTGCGCTTTTTCGGGCAAAATAAATATTGCTTTATTTGTAAAAAAAATTGCGGAAGTTGGCTTATGCCGAAAGCACGAACCGGTAAAAAACCTTCACAGCAGATCGATTTATTCGCGCTGGCCGAAAATATTACGTCCAATATCGGCGTGGGCGTCTATATCGTTCAACAAGGCACTTTCGTCTACATAAGCAATCTATACAAAAAAATTACCGGCTACACCGGGCGTGACCTTCTCGGCAAAAAATCACTCGCCTATGTCCATCCGGAGGACAGAGAAAGAGTCAGGCAAGAGGCAATAAAATGCCTGAAGGGGAAAAAATCTGAAGGCTATGAATACCGCTATATCAAAAAAAACGGCGAGGTGATGTGGATTCTTGAGCTAATCACTTCTATTACCTACAACGGGCAGCGCGCCGCGCTGGGCAGCTTCATGGATATTACGGCGCGCAAAAAAATGGAGGACGATTTAAGACGCTCTGAAGAAAGATACCGCACCGTCATCGAGGAAATCGAAGAAGGATATTACGAGGTTGATCTCAAGGGTAACTTCACTTTTGCCAGTGATGCGATCTGCGCGACCCTGGGATACACCAAGGAAGAACTGATGGGCATGAGTTACAAAGACTACATCCCCTCGGAGCAATTTGATTACGTCTTTGAAATATTCAGTGATATTTATAAAACCGGAAAACCAATAAAATCATACTCCTCAATCAATATCAGAAAAGACGGCACCAGACTCTTTGTGGAAGATTCAGTCGCCCCCCTGCGCGATAGAGAGGGCAAAATTATCGGCTTTAAGGGAATAACGCGCGATGTCACCCAACGTAAAATGATGGAAGAAGCATTGCGCAAAAGCGAAGAATACTTCAAGGAAATAACCGAAAACTCTTCTGAGATCATAATTATTTTAGACAAGGATGGAAATATAAAATATTCCAGCCGCTCTACCGAGCGCTTTACCGGATATAAATCTGAAGAGTTAACGGGCAAAAGCGTCTTCAACTTCATTCATCCAAATGATGTACCGCGTGCCATAAACACTTATCAAAAGGCACTTGAGAAAACAGATTCGATTATAGACGACGAATTTCTCATTATCCATAAAAATGGGACATTACGTCATTTTGAGGGATTGGGAAGAAATCTTTTGGACAATCCATCCATTGCCGGCTTTGTGATGAACGCCCGGGATGTTACAGAGCGTAAGCAACTGGAAGCGCAAAAAGATGCCGCCCTGGAAGCGCTCAAAAGCAGCGAGGAAAGATACCGCACTATTTTGGAGGACATGAACGAAGGTTACTTTGAGCTTGATCTGGACGGCACCGTTACCTTTGTGAATGAAGCGGAATGCAGAAATATCGGCCATGCCAGAGAGCAATTGCTCGGCATGAATCACCGGCAATTTCAGGATGAGGAAACCGTAAAGATAATCAGGCCTTTATTCATAGGGCTCTATCGTACCGGCAAACCCATCCGAAATTTAAAGGTCAAAATCATCAGAGCCGATGGAACAAGGGGAATTAATGAAACTTCCGTTTCGCTTCTTAAAGACAAACAGGGGAAGCCGGTGGGATTTCGCGGCATCAGCTGGGACATCACCGCTCAGCAGCAAATGGAAGAAACCATCAGACAGGTAGAGGAAAAACAGCGTAACATTCTGGAAAACATGCAGGAAAGTTACTTTGAGGTAGATCTGAAAGGAAATCTCATCTATGTCAATCCGGCAATGTATTTAGGCCTCGGATTTAACCGGGAAGAAATAATCGGACAGCATTACCGGATATTTACGGACGAAGAAAACGTCAAAAAACTATATAAAATATATAACCGGATTTACAAAACGGGCGCGCCGGTGCGGACAGCGGATTTTGAATTTATTAAAAAAGATGGGACAAAAATATTCGCCGAGACGTCCGCGTCGCTGATCAGAGACGCGCAAGGAAAACCAAGCGGATTTCGCGGCGTTTCGCGTGATGTTACCGAACGCCGGAAAATGGAAGAAACGATACGCCAATCGGAAGAAAAATACAGAACCATTATCAACGAAGTGGATGAGTGGTATTTTGAGATTGACCTTGCGGGAAACATCGTTTTTATCAATGATGCGGTGGCGCGCAGTGTCGGCTATCCGCTGGAGAGACTGCTTGGGCTAAATTATAAATCATACCTCAGCAAAGAGCAATCCGGCTCAATATTTAAGGTATTCCGTCAGGTTTATGACACGGGCGAGCCTACAAAAAATTATCCCTACGAATTTACCCGACCGGACGGCAAAGTAATTTTCTTTGAATTATCCATCTTTCCCAAACTCGATGAAACAGGCAAAGTTACCGGTTTCCGCGGCGTGGGACATGATGTAACCGAACAAAAGAGAACGGAAGAACAGTTAGACTATCTGGCCACGCATGATCTGCTCACCGGCCTGCCCAACAGGATGCTCTTGATGGACCGGCTGAAAATGGCCACGGCGCAGGCCAAAAGAAACGAACATAAACTGGCATTGATGATGCTGGATCTGGACAACTTCAAAAGCGTGAATGATTCCCTGGGGCATATGATCGGCGATGAATTATTAAAAGAAATTGCCAATCGCCTGACCGGACGCCTGCGTCAGAACGACACTCTTTGCCGTTTGGGCGGCGATGAGTTTATTCTTTTGCTGCCGGCAATTGACCAAAGCGAAGACGCCCTGGGGGTGACAAAAATCTTTTGAGCAGCCTTTCACTTGCGGGGGGCACACTATCGCCGCAACGGTAAGTATCGGCATTGCCGTATATCCGGATGACGCGCAGGATGTTGACATCCTAATGAGAAATGCCGACGTGGCCATGTACTACGTCAAGGCGCACGGCCGCAACGGATATCATTTTTTCACGGCGGAGATTAACGGAAATTACGCCGGGCAAAGCGTGCAATAAAGATCATCCCAAAACAATCAGGGCATCAACCACCACCGGTTTTTCCGCGGCAATAATCACCGGATTCAGGTCGATTTCTTTCACTTCCTGGAACTCCAGCCCGATGCGCCCCAGGCCGATCAGCATTTGCGCGAGCGTCTTGGTATCTGCCGCCGCCATGCCGCGGAAAGCGTCGATAATTTTATTGCCCCGAATTTCGCGCATCATTTCCCGCACGTCCGATTCGTTCAAAGGCGCCTTGCGGAAGGAAACATCGCGAAGAATCTCGGTAAAAATTCCTCCCAGCCCAAACATGACGCAGGGGCCGAATTGCTCATCGCGCGTCATGCCCATGACCAGTTCTCTGCTGCCCCGAACCATTTCCTGCACCAGGACAGCGCCGCGGCCTTGTGCCAATTTCTTTTTAATTTCCTCAAACGCGGCCAGCGCTTCACCTTCACTTTGAATGCCCAGGTGAATCAAACCTTGCTCTGTTTTGTGGGCGATTTCAGAAGAGCATCCTTTTATCGCCAAAGGATACCCTATTTGCCGCGCCGCCCCTTTTAGCTCATCTGCGTTATTAACGAGAACCTCCCTGGTCACCGGCAAGCCGTAAATGGCGAGCAGTAGTTTTGCCTCGTATTCAGAAAGACAACTTCGTTTTTCGTCCAGAGCTGATTTAATTATCTTTGCCACGCTGTTATGATTCATTTTTTATCCTTTTTTCATAATAAGTATTTACATGGCTGATGGCCCTGATGGCTTCATGCAGATCATCAAAGACAGCCAAGCCATTTTTAATAAGTTCCGCCCTCGCAAGAGCGAGCATCTCCGCAATATCCAGGTCATCCACTCCCCGTTTGGGATTGGCCAAAACAACCATTATCGGCTTGCCGGTTTCTCTGACGACGCCACCCAGCAGCTCCGCGAGCTCCCGGTAAGGCGCTACCTGCGCAATCGGTTTGCCCAGCATACGCGCCATGGTTTTATAATGATAAAGAAGCGATACTATTATTTGCAGGTCTATCCGATCATCCTGCGCTGCCGCGCGCAGCACTTTTTGTAAAATTTTCGGTTCCACAAAAGGATTAGCCACATCAATGGGATTGGCGCCGCTGGAACCTGGTTTGGGCAAAAGCTCTTCCACGCTTTTTCTGACAACGGGCGCGAGGGCGGGAATTTCCATGCCAAAATTTTCCGCGGCGTCGCAGGCCGTAACGCCCAGCGCGCCGCCGCCGCCAACGATGGACAGGCGCCGATAAACTCTTCGCGGTAAGAAACAAAAAGCCAGGCAGGCTTCGGCCAGTTCCTGCAGATTCTGAACCTGTACGGCGTTAACCTGCCTTAATACCGACTCCCAGATAACGCGGCTGCCTCCCATGGAGGCCGTGTGGCTTACCACCATGCGCTGCCCGGCCGCGGAAAGCCCTCCCTTGCAGACAACGACCGGCTTTTTCCGGGTTGCTTTTTTAATCGCGTCAAAAAAGGCATCGCCGTCTTTGATGCCTTCCATATACATGCCGATAACGCCTGTTTCATCATCTTCAGCGAGATAATCCAGCAACTGCACTTCCCGCAGGTCGGCGCCGTTGCCGAAACTTATTACTTTGCTGAAATTCAGCCCCATCCATTTGCCTTTATGCGCCAAATCGATGGCCATGCCGCCGCTTTGTGACAAAAATGCCACCGGCCCGCTGATCCGTGAAAGATCGGGACCGGGCAGAAGCGTCAGGCCGCTGCGCGGGCAATAAATGCCGAAACAATTCGGCCCGACCACACGAATGCCCCGGCCGGCGATTTCGCTGATCTCATGTTCCAGTTCCCTTCCTTCTTTAGTGGCCAGTTCGCTGAAACCGGCGGATAAAATCTCCGCTCCGGCGGCTCCCTTTTTCCGGCAGGCCTCGAGCGCTTCCGGCACATCTTTGGCGGCCACGGCAATAATGGCGAAATCAATTTGCCCGGGAATATCTTCAACTTTCTTGTAAAAATTCAGGCCGGCGTAACTGCCGCCTTTGGGATTAACGGGAAATATTTCACCGACATACCTCATCGCCTGGAGACCGGTGAGCATGCCGATACCGAAGCCACGTCCCCCGCCATCCGTGGAAACGCCGACAATGGCAAGCCGTCGGGGGTAGAATATTCTTTCCATTTCTTCTTTTTTTGCTTGTCTATTCATTTTTCTCACTACCATACTCTTACGCATCTCCAACTTTCAGCTGGCGACGCTAATAACATTTGCGGCGGGATTTTACCGGCGGTTAGCTTGTTATTTTTCCCTGGGCATACCTAAGCGCTGCTTCAATAAATTTTCTGAAAAGCGGATGCGGCTTCGTCGGGCGCGACTTAAATTCCGGATGAAACTGACAGCCCAAAAACCATGGATGGTCTTTTATTTCCACGATTTCCGCCAAACGTCCATCCGGCGACGCGCCCGTTATGCGCAAACCTTTGTCCGTCAGTTTCTTTTTATAACTGTTATTAAATTCATAGCGGTGCCGGTGACGCTCGGAAATCTCTTTCTGCCCGTAGGCATCGTAGGCAAAAGATTTATATTCAACCGTGCAGGGCCAGGCGCCCAAACGCATGGACGCCCCTTTATCCTTTACCTGGCGCTGTTCGGGCAGCAGATCAATCACGGGGTGGGGCGTGGCGCTGTCAAACTCCGAACTGTTGGCTTTATTCAGCTTACACACGTTTCTAGCAAATTCGACAACGGCCATTTGCATGCCCAGACAAATACCGAAATAAGGGATTTTGTTTTCGCGCGCGTATTGCGCCGCGATAATCATCCCTTCAATGCCGCGGCTGCCAAACCCTCCCGGCACCAGCACCGCGTCCACCGCGGAAAAACATTTTTCCGGACCTTCCTGCTCAATTTTTTCCGCGTCGACAAATTGCAGACGCACCCGGCAGTCATTGGTGATGCCGCCGTGCACCAGCGCCTCATTCAGGCTTTTATATGAATCGGTAAGATTCACATATTTCCCGACAATCGCCACGCAAACCTCCCGCGCCGGTTGCTGAAACTTCCTGACCACTTCGTCCCACGCTTCCAGATGCGGCTGCCCCGTCCAGATATTAAGCAAATCGACGATTTTACCATCCAAGCCTTCACGATGAAAAATCAGCGGCACTTCATAAATACAACTCACGTCTTTTGCCGTGAAAACCGAAGACACTTCCACATTGCAGAAAAGCGCGATCTTTGCCTTGATGTCTTCGGAAAGAAAATCCTCGGTGCGGCACAGAAGAATGTCCGGTTGAATGCCGATTTCCCGCAGAGCTTTTACGCTGTGCTGGGTGGGCTTGGTTTTTACCTCGCCGGCGGTTTTAATAAAAGGCACCCAGGTGAGATGAATGAAAATGGCGTTTTGCTTGCCCGCCTCATTGCGGAACTGACGTATGGCCTCCAGAAAGGGCAGGCTTTCAATATCGCCCACGGTGCCGCCGATTTCCACGATAGACACATCATAGCCTTGCGCCGTCGCGGCGATAAATTCTTTAATTTCATTTGTGATATGAGGAATGACCTGCACGGTTTTGCCCAGATAATCGCCGCGCCTTTCTTTATTGATCACGGAATAATAAACCTGTCCGGTGGTAAG
>JBBIHZ010000093.1:0-7370 GCA_037446735.1 Deltaproteobacteria bacterium | reverse complement strand
AAAAATTGCGTCTGCAGAAAGAATTGGCCAAAGTGGAAAAAGACCTGCAGCAGAGTGCGAAAAAACTAGCTAATCGCGATTTCATGGAAAAAGCGGCGGAAGTGGTCATAAAGAAGGAAGAGGAAAAATTAAAGGAATTTAAGGAAAGACATGCCGCACTGGAGAACGCCTTAAATAAACTAAATGAGATTCATGTGTAAAAACGCACGTTTTTAATAGAATATACCGGATTATTATGAAAAATAAAAACGCGGCGGCCCAAATTAAAAAAATAATCGCAAACGCCTTGAGAGAGGATATCGGCACGGGGGATATAACAACACGGGCCACAGTGCCGTCCCGAGCCAAAGGAGTCGCGCAGGCGCTGGCCAAGGATGATTTTATCGCGGCGGGAATGGGCGTTTTTAAGAGCACATTTCTTCTTGTGGATAAAAGAATAAAGGTTAAAAGTTTCGTGAATGACGGACAACGGGTAAAAAAAGGAGATATCATCGCGCGCGTGGAAGGGCCGCTGGCATCAATATTACAGGCGGAACGCGTCGCCCTGAATATACTGCAGCGGATGTGTGGTATCGCCACGCGGACAAACAAATTTGTGAAGGCAATTGCCGGAACCAAAGCTAAAATATTAGATACGCGCAAAACGGTGCCGGGCTTGCGCCTGCTCGATAAGATGGCTGTTAAGGACGGCGGTGGCTGTAATCACCGCATGGGGCTTTATGACGCCGTATTGATTAAGGACAACCATATCACGGCGGCAGGCAGTATCACCCAGGCTCTGACCAGACAAAAGAAAGCGCTGCGAAAGAAAACGGCTATTGAGGTGGAAACAAAAAATCTGGAGGAAGTCGCTGAAGCCTTGAATTGCGGTGTGGATATAATTATGCTCGATAACATGCCGCTTGAAGAAATGAGAAAAGCGCTGGAGATTATCGACGGGAAAGCGCTGGTGGAGGCTTCCGGCAACATCAGCCTGGATAATGTTGCGGATATCGCGCGAATCGGCGTGGATTTTATCTCTGTCGGCGAAATCACGCACTCGGTGCGCGCGGCGGATATCTCGCTCAAGATTAATACTAAAAAATAATTATTTGGAGTTAGCATATGGCGATTGAACAAACTTTAATTCTGATTAAACCGGACGGACTTATCAAATCCCTGACGGGCAATGTTATTTCCCGTCTGTCGGAAGCGAAGCTGACGATTATGGGCGCGAAGGTAGTGCGCGTGAGCAGAGAGCTGGCGGAAAAGCACTATGAGCATCTCAAGGATAAGCCTTTTTTTGAAGAACTGATCGAATACATCATGGGAGATGTGCATAAGACTCACCGTGTTCTGGCGTTAGTTTATCAGGGCGAAAAAGCGATTGCCAAAATAAGAGATGTTGTCGGCGATACGGATCCGGAGAAAGCAGATCCTGTTTCAATCCGCGGGTCTTACGGCCGGGTGACCAGAGCCGGTGTTTTCGAAAACGTTGTGCATGCCTCGTCAAGCCCGGAAGACGCGGAAAAAGAGATAAAGCTCTGGTTTATGCCGGATGAAATAGTGGAAGATTTATATCCGGTAAAAGAGGCGACCTTCAAAGAAATCAAGAGATTGGTCTGGGCTTAATTTATTTCAGCATATTTTCCCGCTTGATTATTTATGGATTTTTGCCTGCCCGAGATCGAAAGAAGTCTTGCCGGAGAAATCATCGGCCATAAAATATACTATTTTGAGGAAATCGGCTCGACTAACGATGAGGCTTATCGTCTGGGGCGGCAGGGCCTGCCGGAGGGCAGTGTTGTAATTGCTGACGCGCAGAAGGCGGGCAAGGGCAGGCTGGCGAGATCTTGGCATTCACCGCCGAAAGCCAATATCTATACTTCCATATTATTAAGGCCGAATTTCCTGCCGGCCGCCGCGCCGCGCCTGACCATCATGGCGGGTCTGGCGGTTGCGGAAACATTGAAAGCGTTCTGTCCCGGAATAATTCAGCTTAAATGGCCCAATGATATTTTGATAGACGGAAAAAAAGTATGCGGCATTCTTGCGCAGATGCAGGCGGAGGCCGGCAAGATAGATTTTATTGTTTTAGGCATCGGCATTAACGTTAATATGAGCGATAATGATTTGCCGCCGGATATTGAAAACAGCGCTACTTCGCTTATGATGCAGACCGGGTCAGTAATTTCGCGCGGGAAGATTTTAATAAATCTGTATAAAAATCTTTCAAAATGGTATAAAAAGCTAATTGATGGTGGCTTTGAGGAAATCAGACAAAAATGGACACAAGGCGCGACGCTTATCGGCTGCGAGGTTCAGATCAAGTACCACGAAGAGATCATCAGGGGAATAGTGCAAGGTATAGATGAAGATGGAGCGCTGCTTGTAAGGGGAGCAGAAGGTAAAAAAATCAGGGTTATGGCCGGAGATGCATCGATCATAAAGGAGAATAAAAATGCTGCTGGTAATTGATGTGGGCAATACCAACACTGTTTTGGGCCTTTTCGACGAAGATAAGCTCATCCATGACTGGCGCATACGCACCGAAACGGACCATACGGTGGATGAATACGGCATGCTGATTTTTAATTTATATCAATCAAGCAGAATCAAGACGGAAGAAATAAAAGAAATAAAAGCGATTATTATTTCCTGCGTTGTGCCGCCGATGCTCAACATCCTTGAGCCGCTCTGTATAAAATATTTCAATGTAAAACCGATGATCGTCGGACCGGGCATAAAAACCGGCATGCCTATTTATTACGATAATCCCAAGGAAGTGGGCGCGGACAGAATTGTTAACGCGGTCGCCGCATATAATAAATACCATAAGGCGGCAATCATTATTGATTTCGGCACGGCGACAACCTTTGATTATATTTCACCGAAAGGCGAATATATGGGCGGATGTATCGCGCCGGGAATTTTCATTTCCAGTGAAGCGCTTTTCCAGAAAGCCGCAAAACTACCGCGCGTGGAATTCAGCAAGCCCAAGGCGGTAATCACCAAGGACACGGTAAGCGCGATGCAGGCAGGAATCATGTTCGGTTATGCCGGTTTGATTGACGGCATCGTGGAAAGAATGAAAAAAGAGGCCAAGACCAATCCAATGGTGATTGCTACGGGGGGGCTGGCTGGTGTGGTGGCGTCGGAAACAAAGAGCATTGATAAGGTCGAAGAGATGCTGACGCTGGAAGGTTTGCGGATCATTTATAGCCTAAATAGTAAATAATGAAAACTTAGGAAGAGAAGAATGCTGAATGTGGGATTAACAGGTGGCATAGCGTGCGGCAAATCCACCGTAGCGGAAATGTTTGTCCGGTGGGGAGCGCATTTGATTGACTTTGATGTGCTCGCCCACGAAGTGCAAAAACCGGGAAGGGCAGCCTGGGAAAAAGTCGTTCAATATTTTGGCGAGGATATTTTACTGCCGGATAAAAAAATCGATCGCAACAAGTTGGGGAAGATTGTTTTTTCGGATCCGGTAAAGCTCGCCGCTCTCAATGAAATTGTTCATCCCTATGTATTTCTCGAATGGCATGACTATTTGGAGAAAATATATCGCCGGGATAAGAAAGCCATAATTATCGCAGCTGTGCCTCTTTTGTTTGAAATAAAAAGACAACATCTTTTCGATGTGACTATACTTATTTTTATATCGCCAGAAGAACAATTAAAGCGATTAGTGGCGCGTAATAATTTAAATAGGCAAGAGGCGCAAAAAAGGATTAATAGCCAGATGCCCATTGAAGAGAAGGTTGCGTTGGCGGATATCGTGATTAACAATCAATGCGCCCTTGAAGAAACTAAAAAACGCGTAGCGGAAGTGTGGCAGAATTTATTGGAGCGGGAAAATTTTAAAAGATAGTCGGTTTAAGTGTCATAATCCCTCATATGCAACATGCCGAATTACGGGCATGCTTTTACACTACCAGCTTGCATAAGCAAAGCGAATAAAGTATGAAGAAAGACCCAGTTTTATACAAGCTGCAACTAAGGGAATCACGTTAAATTCTTATTCTGCCATGATTTCAACTGAGGCTTCATTTCCCTGGAGATCTTTTTTGCTGCGGACGGTTTTTCCTACTGTCTTGGCGATCATTATGTTTATTTTGGGTATTTTGTTTCTGGTCATTCCCGTAATTGAAAAAAACAGTATGGAACACAAGCGAGAAGCGATACAAGAGATGACTCGTGTTGCATGGAATATACTTAAGAAATTTGAAAAGGATGAAAAAGCCGGGTTGTTGAGCCGGAAACAGGCTCAGCAACTGGCGATTGAGCAAATCCGTAACATCCACTATGGGCAGGGCGATAAAGGCTATTTCTGGATAAATGACATGAAGCCAATGATGGTTCTGCATCCGTACCGCACCGATCTTTACAATCAAGATCTTTCGGATTATGTTGACCATGACGGAAATCGCGTCTTTCTGGAATGCGTCGATATCGTGCAGAAACAGGGGGCGGGTTTTGTGCAATACCGCTGGCAGTCCTATGACGACCCGGGTATCGTCCTGCACAAAATATCCTACGTTAAGGGTTTTACGCCCTGGGGATGGATCATTGGAACCGGTAGTTATATAGAGGATATTAAAGCGGAAATTATCCTACTCACCGACCAAGTAATCAAAGTTTCCCTGTTTATCCTTGCTTTTATGATCCTGCTTCTCAGTAGCATCATTCTCAGGAGCTATCAGGTGCACAAGCGTCAGCTCGAGGCGGAGAAGGAGCTGAAAAAGACACAAGCGAATCTTGTTCTTGCCGAAAAGCTTGCCTCACTGGGAAGGTTGTCGGCGATGGTTGCCCATGAAATCAACAATCCGCTTTTTGGCATTCTCTCTTATGCCAAGCTTTCCACACGATACATCGGGCAGGAGACAATCAATGCGGAAATGGTAGCGTCGCTCAGAGAAAACCTCTCCTTTATTGCGTTTGAGGCGAAACGGTGCGGCGATATTGTCAAGAACCTGCTGTTGTTTGCTAAGCACTCTATAGGAGAGTTGAAAAAAAAACACATGAACGAAATCATCGACGTCAGTCTTAAAGTTATCAATCACAGCGCCAAAATGAAAGAGGTTGATCTGGTTTCCGAGCTTGACGCCGGAGATGATCTCATTGAGTGCGATGCTGGTGCCGTGCAACAAATATTGGTGGCGCTTATTGTCAATGCCATAGAGGCATCGCCAAAAGGGGAGAAGATAATTATCCGTACCAACTACCAGGATAAAGCAACCATACAGCTAAAAGTTATTGATTTCGGAGCGGGGATTCCCGGAGATGTTCTGCCGTACATTTTCGATCCGTTTTTTTCAAAAAAGAAATCAGGAAACAAAAACCTGGGACTTGGGCTTTCTGCAGTTTACGGCATCATTCAGCACCATAAAGGAACGATTACCGTCTATTCAGAAGCGGGAAAAGAGACGGAGTTCACCATAACGCTTCCGCGGGAGCAAAAAAGCGTCCCCGACAGGAAAAACTTTAGACAGGAGCTGATGTAGTATGAAACCTTCCGATATTGGAATACTTATTGTTGATGATGAGGCATCCGTCCGTGATGCGCTAAGCAAATGGTTCAAATTTGACGGCTACCGCGTGGATATAGCCGAGGATGCCAATGCCGCCCTCCGGAAGCTACAAGACAGCTCCTGGGACATTGTGTTTCTGGACATCAAGATGCCGGGCATGGACGGGCTTGAGCTTCAGAACAGAATCAAGCAGATTGATAAGAATATCATTACGATAATGATTACGGCTTATGCCTCCGTTGACACCAGCATCCAGGCCCTGAAAGAGGGGGCGTTTGATTATGTTGTAAAGCCCGTTGACCCGGATGACATGAGTCATCTGATCAGGAACGCTGTTGATCAACGCAGGCTGTTGTCTGAAAATATTCAGCTGCGCAGACAGATCGATGAAATATCATTTTCCGACGAAATTGTGGGGGAAAGTCTTGGCCTTAAAAAAGTGATGGAAAAGGTTATCACCGTGGCCCAGACAGATTCAACAGTTATGATCCGCGGAGAAAGCGGGACGGGCAAAGAGCTGATCGCCCGCGCCATTCACAGCAATAGCAACCGGCGGTATTTTCCCATTATCACCATCAACTGCGGGGCATACACTGAGGGGCTGCTGGAAAGCGAGCTGTTCGGTCATGAAAAAGGCGCTTATACCGGCGCCTTGTACCGGCGGCGCGGAAAGCTGGAGATGGCCGACAAAGGAACCATTTTTCTGGATGAAATCGGGAATATAGGGGTTAAAATGCAGATGGATCTGCTGCGGGTGATCGAAACAAAGCAGTTTACGCGCCTGGGCGGAGAGAAACTTATAAACGTTGATTTTCGCATTGTCTGCGCAACCAATAAAGACCTTGAGAATGCCGTGCGCGAAGGGTCTTTCCGCGAGGACCTCTACTATCGCCTGAATGTTTTTTCCATCGTGCTTCCCCCACTCCGCGAGCGGAAGGAAGACATTCCCCTGCTTGCCCGGTACTTTGTCAAAAAGTACTCCCAATCCATGAATAAAAACGTTGCAGATATTAAACCGGAAACGCTGGAAATGCTGATGCGCTATGAATGGCCCGGCAATGTCCGCGAGCTGCGCAATGTCATTGAGCGGGCGATGGTCGGTACCCGGGGACATGTGATTGAGGCAAAAGACCTGTCTTTCCCATTCACGCCCGTTAACACAACGACATCTGCTGAAGAGGAGTCTCTCGATGATATAGAGAAGGCTCATATTAAAAAAATACTTGAGCGCACCGGCGGCAACATTGCCCAAGCGGCCAGCATTCTTAAAATCAGCCGACTTACCCTGTACAACAAAATTGAAAAGTACCACCTAAAAAAATGAATCCCGGCGTGCATATCTGATTATGGCTTTTATCTACATCGTGCCCATCAGGACGATAGACCGGTTCTGGCGCGGACCGCTGGAGTCGCGCATCAGGAGAACATTCGGTACGGAAACCAGATTCGCTGCAGACTGGCGGATAGATATTGAGAAGGCCTACGACACTACCCGCGGCCAGTATAATTCTTCCGAAATACTTCTCCAGCTTATTGACCGCCCGCCGGCCGATGCGGTTAAAATTCTCGGTGTTGCCCAGGTGGATCTCTTTATACCCATCCTGACATTCGTTTTCGGAGAAGCGCAACTCGACGGCATCGGTTCGATCGTGTCCCTACACCGCCTGAACAATAAATGTTACGGCCTGCCGGAGAATCAAAAGCTGCAGACGGAACGTCTTGTCAAGGAGGCGATTCATGAGTTGGGGCACACATTCGGGCTAGTGCACTGTCCCTATCCGGGGTGTGTGATGAATGCGTCCACGTATGTGGAAGATATTGATCAAAAATCAGAAGATATCTGTTCTCAGTGTCGGC
>JBBIHZ010000092.1:0-7484 GCA_037446735.1 Deltaproteobacteria bacterium | reverse complement strand
CAAACAGTGGGTACGATGGTAATTTTCCAAAATCAATTTTTTCAACATCGGTAAAAGAAGAAAATTCTTTCCCTGCGCTCTCCCAGCAGTTTCCCCCACAAATTTCCTCCAAACAGGAGTCCGCCATGCCGCAAAAGATGGAAATGCCCGCGGAAACACAGCCGGCGGCGCAGAGAGCGGCCACGGAGTCGCAAAACAACAAAAGAACCGCCGCTTTTATGGTAGGCGGCGCCCGCATTTCCGATCCTGGTAATCATACCCGTAAAGTTTATTTTTTGGAAGGGGCAGAAGAGTTAAATCTGGGAAACTACTATTTCGATATTCCCGTTGTTTACAATCCCGTGGTCAAAAAGTGGATTAATTACTACCTAAGCAGGGGCCGGACTTATTTTGAAATTTACTCCGAGCGCGGCGGGCGTTACGTGCCGCTTTTGGCGAAAATTCTGGAGGATAACGGACTGCCGCATGATTTGATTTATCTGGCAATGGCCGAGTCCGGCTTTCAGACCAAGGCAAAATCTTACGCCCGCGCCGTTGGTCTGTGGCAGTTCATTCCCTCAACCGGGAAACTTTACGGCCTGAAAATGGATTGGTATATCGACGAGCGGCGCGATCCGGTTAAATCCACTATGGCTGCCAGCAGATACCTGAAAAAACTCTATGATGATTACGGCGATTGGGAAATTGCGGCGGCGGCTTATAACGCGGGCGAAGGTAGGGTAAACCGCGCTATCAAGCATTCTAAAACGGATGATTTCTGGAGCCTGACCAAGCGGCGTTACTTCAAGGCGGAAACGAGGAATTACGTTCCAAAAATCATGGCGTTGGCGATTATCGGCAAAAATCTGAATTCTTTTGGGTTTGAAAACATAGAATTTCACGGGCCGTTGGACTATGCCGAAATTGAAGTGCCGGGCAAGACCGACCTTGTGGCGCTGGCCGAGGCGCTTACGGTGGATGTGGAAGATATTTATTATCTCAATCCGGAACTGCTGCGCTGGTATATTCCGCCAT
Source organism: Deltaproteobacteria bacterium (assembly GCA_037446735.1). Lineage (GTDB taxonomy): Bacteria > Desulfobacterota > Syntrophia > Syntrophales > Smithellaceae > UBA4810. The sequence goes on along the minus strand of JBBIHZ010000092.1, from coordinate 6,470 downwards.
ATATGGAAAAATACCGACTGAAAGTTCCCGCCGGAGCGGAAGTTGTTTATGAGGAATGCTGCCGGGAGAAGGATTTTACCGCCGGCGCCTTTCAAATATATAAGCCGCGTGTGGCGACAACTATTGCTCAGGTAGCAAAAAAATTCAGAATACAGCCATCTGTGCTGGAAGACCTCAACGGCGTTCCCGCGCATAAATTTGTTGCTAAAAATCAGGAAGTTATTTTGCCCTTCAGAGAAGGGCAAAATATCAAAGAGGCAATGTACGCGGATTTGTATGAGCGGCCGCGCCGTCATGTCCGCGCGCAGACGACTTATAAAAAGCAGATAAAAATGGCCAAGGCCAAGGGTGAAAAGATTGCCAGCCCTAAAGAATACTATACCGTGCAGAAGGGCGATACGCTCTGGACGGTCTCCAAGAAAACCGGAACCCCTCTCAATGTGTTAATCAATTCCAATCTTCATGTTGTTGAAGGCCGTATGATTCGGCAGGGCGATAGAATTGCCGTTAGGTAGTGGAAGTTTGGCAATGAGTAGCGATTTGGATTTTTCCTGATCGTCTCTTTTAACAAAGAATTAGCATTAAGGAGTACAAAAGAAGTATGAAAAAAGTATTGTGTTTTTTAACAATGATTGCCGTTACGGGTATTTTTTTCGTGGCTAATGTTTCTTTCGCCCAGAAGCCCGGTTTTGACGACAAAGAAATCCGCATTGCCCAGTTCTCTCCGCAGACCGGCCCCGCGGCGCTCTGGGGCGCTGTGGCGAGAGGAACCAGCGTAGCGGTTGATTTAGTAAACGAGGAGGGCGGCATTCACGGCAGAAAAATCAGATATTTTATCCGTGACGACCAGTACAATCCGTCTCAGGCGATGGCCGTGGTCCGGGAACTGGTGGACAAGCAGGGTATATTTGCCTTTACCGGTGGTGTTTCCGGCGCGGGCTGCCATGCCGTCAAAGGTTATCTGGACGGCAAGAAGATATTATGGGTTGTGCCCGGCACCGCATCTCTTAATCCCATTGACGATCCCCCCAGCCGTTACCGCTTTCACGCCTATCCGTTGTTTCAGGATGAAACGAGCATCCTGACCAAGTACATCGTGGAAAAGAAGGGATTAAGAAAAATCGGTTTTCTGTATCAGAATGATGTTTTCGGCAAAGTCGGTCTCGAAGGCTGCAAGCAGAGGCTTAACGCCCTGGGAATGAAACTGGTTTTAGAAATTCCGGTAGAGCCCACTACCACTGATGTTTCCTCGCAGATACTACGGCTGAGGAACGCCGGTGCCGAGGCGGTTTTCATGTGGGTCAACCCCTCCGTGGCGATAATGATGCTGAAAGGCAGCGCCAGTATCGGCTACAAACCGCAGTGGATATCTCATACCGGCCTTTCGGACTATCAGGTAATGTACAAAATTTCGGATGGACTCTATGAAGGCGTAATCACGTCTGCCGCCGCTCCCGAACCCGACTCCAAGGATCCTCTGGTGACCAAATACAGAAACGCGGCAAAGCGCCTTGCTCCGAACGACCGCTGGGGGGTGTATATGAGCGTGGGTATTATCTATGTGGAGCCGCTGATTGAGGCCATGAAAAGAACCGGAAGAAATCTCAGCGCGGAAGCAGTCATTAAGGAACTGGAAAATTTCAGGGGCTGGAAAGGTCTTGGAGCTCCGATAACCTGGACCAAGGATCAGCGCCAGGGAGTCGATTCCATCCAGATCGCAAAATGCGGTCCCAACGGCACGCACATAATGCTGCAGGATTGGACGCCAAACGATCTGGCCACCTGGAAAAAAGGCAAGAAAAAATGATCGCATTGACGGCGGCAACGATTAGCACTGCGTGTCGAATGCGGGGTTGATTACTGGCCGTCTAAAATACTTCAGGCAGGTGTCGGCTGGCAAGCCAGCATCTGCCTTTTTATTTGTTGGAACGAGAGAACAATTATCTTCGCGGCCGAAACCGGTTATAGAAAAATTAAATATGGCAATTTCACAGGCCGTGAGCTATACAAATGATTCAAAGCATTGCTGTTTATCATGTGTGTAATAGTCTTTGGATTTTGCTTAATTTTTTGATCAATTATTAACAGGAGGTAGCAACATGTCAGACAAAGGCACCAAGAAAAAGCTAACAAAGGTTACCGGCGGTGATTCTTCATCTTCCGCCCCCACAAAACCGTTTGTGGCCACGGACGAGAGCAAAGCTAAGGCCAGAAACCTGCGCATCATCGCGGCTGTCTGCTGGCTGGTGGCGATTGGCTTTCAGGTAGGCGCGATTTATCTTTTATTCAAACCGCCCATTGTAATGTGGCAGATAATCGCCCTGATTGTTGCGGATTTGATTTTTGTCATCGCGGGTTCGCTTTTATGGAAAAAGTCCAACCGGTTTGATCCGCCCTCGGAAAAAAACAAAATCCTGTTTTTTATGCAAAGCCAACTGGGCCTGATTGCGGCGATCATCGCCTTTCTGCCTCTGGTTATTATGATATTCTTAAGCAAGAATGTCAGCGGTAAGCAAAAAGGCATTATCGGCGGCATCGCCATTGCCGCGCTGGTGATCGCAGGTGTGACCGGTATTGACTGGAATCCTCCCTCCGTGGAGCAGTACGCCGAGCAGACCGCGCAGGTGGAAGCGCTTACCGGTAAAAACAGTGTTTTCTGGACCAAGGCGGGCGCCAGGTATCATCTCTATTCCGATTGCTGGCGCATCAATACCAAGCGCACGGATGAAATTTTCCAGGGCAGCGTCGCACAGGCCAGAGAATTAAAGAATATCACCGAGCTTTGCAGCACCTGCGAGGATAGAGTTGTAAAAGAGAAAGGACTGGATAAGGGTAAAATAGCCGAAGCGATAAAGGAAGCCGTCGAAAAGAAAGAATAGTAATTTATACGCGGTTTCATCCGCTGTAACCAGTTGATTTTATTATTCCGAGCCGGAATTTTTTTGAATTGAATCCGACATAACGCGCGGCAGGAAGTTTTTTCGCAAGAAGATGGTGTTTCGTGCGTCAATCACACGAGTTTTTCCTGTTTGTGTAGTGTTTTTGCGCCGGTCTTTTATTGAGGCCTTTCGTCAATAATTTTTCCGGCCTTTTTCCCCAGCCAGTCTTTAAAACGATCGCCGGTGGAAGGTTCGTTGAAAATAACTTTAGTTTCCGCCGTTTCACTTGAGTAAAGGGAGCTGACCTTAGCTCTGTAAGTGCCGGCCGGAATAGGCGGATCGGTGATGACAACAGACCTTTCGTATGATTCGCCAGTAAGCTTGCCCCGGACGTTGGCGTTTAAAAACTTCATGACTTTTGTCATCATTTCCACTTCAGCGCTGAATTTTCCGTCAGCGCCGACTTTACCGTTGGCCACAATCATCTGGGTCTTGTCTGGGCCATACAATGTAATAAATACGGAATCATCCGGTTTGAATCCGGATCCTTCAAAAACTATTTTTTGCCCCAAAAGATTAGCCACCCCGAGACTGATGGCTTCCGGGTTAGCGATAATCTGCGGTCCGGTAACGGCAGGATTAAGAGTCTTGGGCGCGGACGCGCAACCATTGAGTAAGGCATTTGCCACGATAATAAAAAATGCCACAATAAAAAGTAACTTTATGGAATGATTCTTCTGCCCGATAAACATCTAACAATCCTCCCTTCAATATATTTTTCTTGTATCTTTGCCGATATTATTAACTCTTATTAAATTTCTTATATTATAAACCTATCGCGTGGATTATACAATTGCAAAAAACATGAAACGATGCTTGTAATTCCCGCCCCGTATTTTCTGGTTTTTCCATGAAGTGATAATATTTGCCGGCACGCGGCAAAAACTGGGTGAAAAATCTTTTCCCGGAAAATAAAACTAATTTGCTTTAAACGATGGACTTTTTATGATATTGAAAAAATTAATTTGAATGATTCCGTTGAGAATAATCGTAAGATTCTGTAATGATAATGATTATTTTTAATCGAGAATGTTTTTCAGGGTGGCATGGTATCCTTGGAAATTGTGTACTTATTTTTAATTGGAAAGGAGCAAAACATGAAAACTTACGCCATTAAATATGTAGAGCTTGGAGAACGTCACGCGGATAAAATGGCCAAGCGGTGGGCGCTGGATGTCCAAAACAACATCCACACGAAAAAGTACAAAGAATTGCCGGAGGATGAAATTATACAACAAAGCTTAAAATTTTATCAAAATTTCAGCAAAATGTTTCTTGATGAAAAAATTAAAGAAAAGAGCATGGAATATTTTCGTGCCTACGCGCAGGAAAGTTTTGCCATGGGTATTCCCATGGATCAGGCGGTTTACGCGCTTATTCTTTTGAGGCGCCATATTTGGCTCTACGCTGAATTTCAGATTGTCTTTAGCATGGGCATAGAACAGCGGCAGGCGCTGGACACTTTAAACCGCACAATACTGCTTTTCGATCATGCCACTTATGAAGTGACTAAGGAATATCAGAAACTTATGAAAAAGTAACACAATAAAAATATTCTATTTTCCCTGTTTTTGAAAGCTGCAGAAAGGAGAAATTGAAATGGTGGATTCGATAAAACTGCTCGATGTGTTGGAGGCAAACATAGAGGAAATATCCAAAAACTGGATAGCCGAGGTAAAAAAGAATAAGAGAACAGCTCATTATCATGACATTCCCGATGATAAACTTATTTTGCAGGTGGTAAAATTTTACAGCCAGCTAAGGAATATGCTGGTTGCGCCCAACCGCAATGAAAGGGTTCAGGAATTTTTCATGCACTACGCCAGAACTTGTTATGAAACGGGCATCCCCTTGCATGAGTCCATTTATGCCTTAAATTTGATGCGACGGCATATGTGGCTCTACGCGGATTTTCAGGCCATCTTTATCAACGCCCTGGAGCACCATCAGGCAATAGATTCTATCATGAGAATAATGCTTCTGATTGATTACGCGGTGTATGAAATAACGCAGTACTACCAGGATCGTCTGCAACTGGAAAAAATGAAAGCGTAGCGGTGAAATTAATAAATGATCTGATGAAATGTAAACAGTATACTAAACCGCTAGTTTCTGTTGATAAATTTATTAAAAGATTTAAAAACAATTTCTGCTAAATTTTCAGGTTGTTCCATTGGAATAAAATGTCCGGTATCCGGAATCATTTTTAATATTACCTGAGGTAGTGATTTTTTCAGTTTTTTGGCAACCGATGGCAAAAAAGTTTTGGAGTTTTCGCCATATATTACAAAGGTTGGGCATTTTATTCTGGAAACTTCCGCCCAAATGTTGACAGGCGCGGTAGCGAGAATTTTTCCTTCCCATATAGGATCACATATAAGCTCCAGTGAGCTGTCTTTAAGCATTTTAGTTCCATCACTTATATAGTCTTCCAATATCGTTTTGCGCCAAGATTTAAAAGGACCTTTGCTGTGTAAATCATCCATGGCCTCTGTTTTATTTCTCCAGCTTCTTTTTTTTCTGGTAACAGTGGTGACGAAAGGCACGCGCATGGATAACCCTGATTTTTGGACAAAATAAACGAAAGGCCGCCATAAAGGAGGCATGAAACCGGGTTCTATCAGGATCAGTTTTGACACTAATTCAGGATATCTGGACGCGAGAACCGCGCTTACTGTTCCCCCCATGGAATGACCTAGCGCGACCACCGGTTCATTTAGATGCCTGAAAAATTCTTCGAGATCTTTGTAGAATATTTCCCAGCTATGCAAATTTTTCGAATTTGCGCAAGCCGATGTTTTCCCATGGCCTCTAAAATCCATACCGATCACTTTAAACTTTTCAGCGAGGATTTTTGCGAACTCTGTATAAACATTTGAACAAAGACCTGTTGCATGCGCAATATGCAAAAGAGGGCCGTTGTCAGACCATTTGATATATTTGAAATCTTTTTTGAATTGCTTATATTTAGGTGTATATTCAGTTTGTATCATCTTTCAGGCTGCTAAAACCATATGTAAGTAAGCGTTATTGTAAATTATTGAGGCGGAACAAGAGGCGCTGTACGCAAGGCAGCGCCCGAATTAAGCCGCACCGCGAAGCAATATCGGCTTGAATGAGTTGTTAGGTATGATTGGATTATCCATACTTTCTGAGTGGTTCGATAATCCTCTCATCAACGTTTCATTAAAGCGAACGCACCCCAGCCCAGGTATTCACGCGTGTAAGTGGCGTAGCGCACGGGTTCCGTATTCAGTTGGGCTCGGACTTCTTTCGCGAGCTCGTCTTCTGGATTGGCTTCAAGCCATCTGCGCACGGTGAGCCACTTGGCCGCCTCGTATCTGTCCCAGCCGTCCTGGTCAGCCAGAACCATTTCCACGACGTCGTAGCCGAGGCGGTCGAAAGATGCGAGAAGTTCCGGAAGCATAAGAAAGTCGGCAATCGAGTGGGCAAGGCACCCCTTGGCAACATCTTCCGTCGCCGGTAACTGCCGCCAGTAGGGCTCGCCGATGAGGATGAATCCTCCGGGGA
>JBBIHZ010000091.1:3408-7545 GCA_037446735.1 Deltaproteobacteria bacterium | reverse complement strand
GTTCAAGATTCGCAGGAATATGGTAGTCGATAATCTTCCCACACCTTTTGCAGATGAGATTAACATGGTCGGACAGATTGCCGTCATAGCGGTTTTCCATTCGGTCAAACTCCAAGGATTTGATAAGTCCTTTTTGGGAAAATTCTTTAAGTGTTGCGTACACGGTAGATAAGCTGACACTTTTGACCTTTTTACGTGCTGCTCTGTAAATGAGCGAGGCGCTGGGATGAGCTTGGCAATTTTTGACAAGCGCTTCGATAATCGCCAGCCTTTGCGGGGTTACCCTGAGCCCTTTTTCCTTCAACTGACTTATCAAGTCTTCTTTGTTTATCATAGTAATTCGGAATGATTCCTATTTGTATTTTTATATAGCTTGTTATGGAGAAAGTTGTCAAGGAATATAATTATCTTTGTCACCATGTTGTTTTGTAATGAATTTTTAAAGAAAGATCATTAAGGCGAATCGAGGAGGCGAAGTGTAAATATAAATTCTTCGTTTTTAGTCGGAGTATAGCTGTAACTGTTCCAGCCACTGTCTGATGCGGTTGGTATCGCCGATGCGGGTGAGTTTGCCGTAGGAATCAAGCAGAATAATAATCAATGAACGCTGCGCCACTTCCGCCTGCATAACCAGGCAGCGTCCGGAAGCGCCGATAAAGCCGGTTTTGGAAAGCCCTATCTGCCAGCCAGGGTTTTGCACCAGGCGGTTGGTGTTATGAAAAATTACGTTGCGCTCGCCGGTGTCGATAGTCGCCTTTTTGCAGGTGCTAAACTCTCTGATCAGGTCGTATTTATAAGCGGCATCCACCAGAAGCGCCAAATCACGCGCGGAAGAAACATTGCGGCTGGATAATCCGGTCGGTTCCTCAAAATAAGTTTCGGTAAGGCCAAGCGCCCGCGCTTTATAGTTCATATCGCTAACGAAAAAATCCATACCGCCGGGATAAGTCCTGCCCAGCGCGCGGGCGCAGCGGTTATCGGACGACATCAAAGAAAGCAAAAGCGCGTCTCTGCGCGTTATCTGGGTGCCCGCGGGCATCAGGACACGGATGCGTTTTTTCAATCCGAGTAAATCTTCTTTTTCAATGGTAATGTATTCATCAAGATCAATGCCTGAATCAAGCACGACCATCGCCGTCATTAGCTTGGTAATTGAGGCGATAGGCACTACGGCGTTCGCTTTTTTCTGGATGAGAAACTCGCCTGTTTCCTGATCTGCCACCAGCGCGGCGGCGGAGCGTATTTCCGGTTTTTTGGGAGCCGCGCCGGATGAATTCGCTGATTTGGAAAATGATGCCTCTGTCATTGCCAGAAGTGCTGCTATAGATAAGGCGATGATTAAAATCACCCGGATATGTTTATTTATCATGCTCTCCCCGTGATTTGTAGGTAATCAGATACATAAATTGGTAAAAATGTATCGCATATTTTTTTTCAAGCGTCAATTATAAATGTGAAAAATTAAGTATTTTGCCGCGCAGATAACGAGAAAGCGCAAAAATATTGTTTGAAACAATTTTTATTGTCTTGACTTGAAGATATTGAATTTTTATAATCGACTAAAATTATTTCAGAATGTTAAAAAACATGGGACAATAATTATTATGAAGTCGCTTGCCGATATTTTCAAGGAAGAGATTATTGAGTTGGAAAACAGCTGTTGGATGACGCATGACGGCATGTGGTTTTTTGTCTGCCTGAGCAATTTCGGCATTGAGCAGGCCAACAAGTTGAACAAAGCGGCAATAAAAGGATTGGCGCCGTTCGAAGTCGGCCGCACGAAAAAAGCAATAGGGCTCACAAAAGATAAAGTGGAAAGTTTTCAGGAGCTTAAAGATTATTTTGCCATAGCTCAGAAATTGTTTATACCGGATTTCATGAACGGCACCGTTTGTTTTCCCCGCGAAAATGTCATGTCCTGGGAATTCGCGCCGGGGAAATGCTTTGCCTATAAGGGAATAAAACGCCTGGGCGCGATTGACCAGTATGAATGCGGCGTCATGTACCGCATAGAGTGCTGGCTCGAGAGTCTCGGTGTTAAATATAAGATGAAGCCGCAGGTAGAAAAATGCCTGATGCACCTGACGGGAAAGTGTTCAGGCGAGATAGAGTTGTTTTTTCCCTGACCGAAAGCAGTTACATACAAGCATCTTTTTTTGACAGCGCGTCTCCTGTCAGACGCGCACACTTCATATTTTTATCCAGTAATCGACAAACACAAGGGTGGATAAAACCACTCCCAGAGGAACATTTACAATAACTCCGCAGGTGAAAGCCCAGAAAGGTTTCATGCCGAAGATGAGCATTTCAGAAAAACGAGTGGAAAGACCGATGCAGAGGAAGCAAAGAACAAATGCCCACGAGCGCAGCTTTTTTATCGGAGAAATAACGTCCGGATTAAGCACGCTGTCAAACCAGCTTGAACTGGCGGCAAGCTGGCTTATAGCCAGAATTTGATCCGTGTTGGTTGTCTCGCCGGTTAAAGTTTTCAGATCATCAACTGAAACGGGGCCTTTAATGGCCATGGTTTTTTTCTCTTCATCGATAGTCAGTCGGTCGGCAAGTTGAGGCGGCGCCTGAAATCCGGAAAAATCGGCTTTGTATTCTTTGCCTTTATATTTTCCTTCCCACTTGGCCATTCCCGTGTAATCCGCTGGCGCCATAGCGCCCACAATGCTGACAATAATGGAAGCCATCAGAAATCCGAGAACAAACTTGGGAAAACGCTCCCAGATGATTGAGGCGCCAATGTTGGTTTTCTTTCCTTCACTGTTTTTTTCCCAGAACATGACGGAAACAAAAGCAAGAATGAGGCACCAGATTCCTATCCAGATATCGCGGCCAATGACCTTCATCAGCGTGAAAGTATGGATAGGAGATTCTCCAAAACGGGTGGCCAGTTCAGCGGCCACGGCAAAGCCGGCGGCATCGGCGAATTCAGAAGTGCCGATAATCGCGCCCGCGACGCCCGGGGCGATTAGGTCCGGCACCAGTTGCTTCAGGGCAAAGGTAAGCGCGAAGATCATAATGATTGCCCAGATAGTGACCACGGCGATAGAAATCGAGATGTGTTCATTTTTCGCTTTTACCGCTCCGCCTACGGCGATGGAGGCGGAGACGCCGCAGACAGCTCCGCCCGCGCCCAATACCGCCCCGAACTGCGGTTCGAGTTTGAATATCTTTGTTGCCGCCAGATAAATGGTCAGCCATGTGACCACGGAAACAATCGTGGCTTGAATCATGGCAATGGGGCCGGCTTTGATAATCAGAGTGAAGGGCAGAGTCGCGCCCAAAAGAACGATCCCGGTTTTGATATAATATTCAGTGCGCAGAGAAACCTTCAACCATTCAGGAATCTTAAAAATGTTGGAAATAAAAAGCCCGATTATAAGCGCCAGCAGGGGCGCCTCCATGTTGAAATCTTCCATCAGCTTCCAGCTAGCGAAGTAAAAAATGATTAAAGAGCCGATGAAAAGAATGACAAATCCGGGGATGAAATCCTTTAATTTGTGCCCCATGATTTTCATGGAGATACTGAATATTATGCCCAAAACGAAAAAGATGGTGAGATAGCCGCGGATGTTTTTTGTCAGATCCGCCCATACTTGGCCGAAATCGGTAAACTTGCCGGGAAGAACTGCCCAACCTTTGATGGAAACACCCATCCATAGGGCAACAATCGCCGTTATGACAATGCCCAGGCCAAGCCAAACAGACCACCAGTCTTCCGTCTCCCACAACTTTTCCCAATTGCAGATTTTCATTTTCTACTCCTTAATATGAAAGGACCTTATTAGGCGCGCAATTAATTTTCAGCATTATGATGGATTATTTTTAAAAAACAAGAAAATTTTCAAACTGTTTTTTGCCGTGGTGTATTCAAATTAATTGCAAGGTGAGGTGAATTTTTTCCGCTGCGCAGTTGTACAAAAAACAAATTATTCTTATGACGATTTTTTTCTTTACATCTGTCAAAGAGTAATGTACAAGCGCGGCATAAATAAAAATTTCAGGGGGTAAAAAGATGTCATCGTGGTGGCGAAAGTGTATTCGTTTATCTTTTGTGTTGTTTCTGTTTGTTATGATTCCCCGGCTTGCTTTTGCGGTTAATTTTTATGACGGTTCTCGAGCCAGGCA